>CAYJHL010000293.1:0-1979 GCA_964369585.1 uncultured Treponemataceae bacterium
ACAGTCTGTAGATGTGTCTTTAACACCTATTTTATTGCGCAAATAATTCATATCACTCTTTATTGTCGCTGTAAAAGCAAGCAAGTCAGATGAATTTAGTATTATATTCATACCATAGTTTGACCAAGTTACCTGTCTATCTATGTCTGCAGAAAAATGATTTCCTACTGATACATTGTGTTTTACGCAAATTGAAATAATTTCTTTTACTGCATTTTCAAAAATTACGTTTGTATAATCTTCTGCAATTCCAAGACTGATACTTAAATCGTGTGGCCCAATAATTACACCATCAACAAAACCCGTTTGTAACATTGCTTCCAAATTATTAATCCCTTCTGGACTTTCAATATTAATAAAAAATAATTTATTGCCATTATAATTACGCAAGTAGTTCTTTTCTGCTTCACTTAAATCAACCTCACCACTTGCCGCTTGTTGCAGTTTTTTTCCTTTAAGGGGACAGTATTTTATTGTGCTCCCAATTCTAAGCACCTCTTCCACTGTTTCAACATAAGGAACAAGGATTGCGTCAGCTCCTCCATCTAATATTTTACTCGCCTCATATTCATCTGGGGCAGGTATCCGCACGATTGTACTCTGTCCCTGTCCAGAAAAAGCCCGACACATCCAGGATACTTTCTCTCTATCTTGAGGAATGTGTTCCATGTCTATGAAAAGAAAGTCTGTTCCCAAACTTTTAATAAATTTCACCATATGTGGGCTTGGTAGTGTAATACAAGTTCCAAAAATCTTTTCTCTATTTTTAATTGCATGTATAAAGTCTTTGTGTGTCATTTTTCGTCCTCAGAAAAAGCATAGCATAAGATTTATATTTAATCAAGTTTATGCGATTAAACACAAAAAGAAGTATTGACAAGAATAAAAAATCTGCTATACTAGCCATATATCGTAATAAAGAATACTGTTCTTTATTACGAAACACAAAAGGAGAAAAATATGAGTAGAATTCTTTCCAACAGTGACTTATTAAAACTCACAAGATGGAATACCCCAACAATTTATAATGGCTGGGAAGCTTTTACAAAACATGAAAGAACAGGAGCTTTTTACAACATTGAAGAAGTGCGGGACTTTATGCCACAAATGGGTATTATGGTAGGGTATGCCACAACTGTTGTATGTGAGCCTTCAAACCCAGTACACTTAGATGTAAAAACAGCTGCATCAGAATACAGAAATTATGTAGCTTCTGTTGATGGACCTAAAATCGCTATAGTACAAGACTTAGATAAGCCAAAAACAATAGGATCATTTTGGGGAGAAGTAAATGCAAACTTCCACAATGCACTTGGATGCGTAGGAACTATTACAGATGGTGCTATAAGAGATGTAGATGAAATGACAAATGCAGGCTTTCACTCAATTGCACGACGCCTCTGCGTAGGACATGCTTATTCAACACCTGTTAGATGGAATTGTGAAGTTGAAGTGTTTGGTGTAAAAGTTCGCCCTGGTGATTTAATACATGCTGATAAACACGGCTTTATGATAATTCCTGAAGAAGATCAAAAGCACCTATTGGATGCATTGATTTTTATGGATAACAACGAATGTAATACTGTTATACCAGCTGCGAAATATTCTAGAGGCTTAACAAAACAAGAAGTTGCGGAGAACATTAATAAAGCAGCAGCTCAATTTGGCCAAAATATGCAAGAAAAATTCAGCAATAAGGGCGAATGGTAGACTCTTAAAACTCTATCAAAAAAAAGGATTGCAAAAATAAATTTAGCAATCCTTTTTCCTCAAAACCTCTTCCCCCTTTGTAGACTTTCTGATATAATTTGTTTTTAAGATGACAAACAAAGCATATATACTACTTGCTAACGGGCAAGTATTTGAAGGAAAAAGCTTCGGTGCACACGGCTGTATTACAGGTGAAATTGTATTTACAACTGGTATGACAGGTTACCTTGAAACCCTCACAGACCCAAGTTATTATGGTCAAATAATAA
>CAYJHL010000294.1:0-1969 GCA_964369585.1 uncultured Treponemataceae bacterium
TTAGACGTATTATTTTATAGCCAGCAATTTCAGTATTGCTGGCTAATGATTTGCGCATATTAACTTCACTCATTTTGAAAACTCCTTGTTTTGGCTTTGTTAACGTTTAATTATCTTATCTGTTTTTTCGTGTAGTTTTATTATTTTAAAAATTATATCATAGTTCACATAAATTTGTAAATAAATCACGCTAAATATTTTTAGATTTCGATATATTCTACTGGGATTTTATTTTCCAGCGCATAATTCAATTTTGAGTTTTTCCTTTGTTTATCAAGCTTTCTAATATCTTAAAATCATTCATTAGCTCTTTAATTGTTGGGTATATATTTTTTCTGGTTGCAATTCTGTTGCATGAATTTACAATAACTGTTTTAATTTTTGACTGCGCGTTTTGAGATAGATTTTGAACATTTTCACTTTTAAGCACATTATAAAGGGTAACTTCTTCATAGTTATTTGTTCCACATAATAAGCTCATAAAGATTTTCACTACAGAGAAAGCATCAGTATGCTTTCCTATAGGATATTCACGTTTGTTTTGGTTTTGAAGCAAAATTTCTGGCGCTATAAATCCTTTCGAGACTGAAAGCTTATGATTAGCTAGCTTATGGTTTTGAAACTCGATAGAATTATATTTTGAAAGTATTTCTACTCCTTCGCTATTAAAGAGCACATTGTGTAAATTAAGGTTTAAGTTTAAATAGCCTTCTTCATGAATCTCCATTAATTTTTCGCATAGATTTATTACTAACTTTAATATTTCTGGTACTGTAGGTTTTTCTTTCATTTTTGCTAGTAATTCCCCCTTATAATTTGGGGGAGTTTCTTTATAATAAATTTTCATTTTTTCTCCTTAGTGCAACATCAGTTTCCACACAGTGCACGTGTTCCTGTGTGTCTGTATTTTTCGTGAAGCTCACGTGCAACTAGACTCAATTTCCCAAAATCGGCTTCATGGTGCCATGTAAAACCTTCAGGCGCGTTTTTATAATCTAAGGCTTCCATATCCCCTATTGTTATCCCTTCTAATTTTGATGGATCATCATACATGTGCTCTTGAAAATGTTCCTTGCACGCTTTAAACTGCTGATAATCTGTCATATCGTGTATTTGGTCTCCGAGCTCTACTGTGTGATTGCTTTTAAATTCAGGGAATACCCCTTTCAGTCTAACTTCATCACCAAGCTCAATTGTCTTTTCCACGAATTTGACATCTTCCAGTGTTTCATCCCCAAGCAAATCTTGGTTTCTTGTCTTGATGTTGATGTCCTCGCCCGGAATGAACTGATCGCCGCCGATAAAATTACGCTCAACGTAACTAGCGGCTTTCTCATATTTTTCATTGTACTCCCTGATATAATCTGCTGCTTTTTCTGCAGCAGTTCTATCATAAATTTCATCTTCAACATCGTCAGTTACATCATTTTCTACTGCAATGTCTTCAAATTCTGTTGTTTCAAATTCTGACATTTTGTTAATCCTCCTTAAAATGTTTATTTAATATTTCACTCAACAACCCATGAGGTAAGTATATATTTTTGTCTAACGCTAATTTCTTTGCTATGTGAAGAGCTAAGCACAATGTCAGTCTATGGCCTTTAATAGCTTTACTTTTTAAAAACTTTGGAGCGCACAGCAAATATTCAATTGCTTTTTCAGTATTGGTAATCTTGTTTTTTACTTCTGAGAGAAACTGAACAGACAGCATTTGCGCTTGTTCTCTTGACTTGTAATCACACTCTTTCTTTGTACACGTTTCAATCAAATTGCATTCAAAGTACGGGTGCACCGCATTTTTTTGATGATATACTTTCATGCGCTTTTCAATATCTAAATCATGTACTACTTTATCATTGCCGTGCGGGTTGAAAATTGTTTTGGCAACTTGAGTATGCTTATCATTTGCAATTATAAGTTCACCCGTTTCAAGCATTGGGAAAACTCTTGATTCTGTTTCGGTTATATT
>CAYJHL010000295.1:0-1968 GCA_964369585.1 uncultured Treponemataceae bacterium
ACTGCATAGTAATTATCTACTGTTGGATTTTTTATAAGTGCATCAAAACTGTTTAATTCTTCAGCCCAATCGCCTCTCATAAGTGGAACTTGAACACGTGCTGGTGCTAACCACATAAGGAAAGGGTAGTTATCCATTGCTGCTTTATTATGGTCTTGCATGATTGCTTTTACATTTGTTGAGTTAGCAATATAATCTGTTAAGTCAACAAAAAAACCTTCATTCGCCAATGGAAGGTCTCCACCTTGGAAATAGATTAAGTCTGGGGAAATCTGTCCTGTTCTATAAGCAATAGGTACTGCATCTACATAGCGACCAGCAGGTGCTCCCAACACTTCTAGTTTTACATACATTCCCTTTGCTGCCATTCCTTTTTCAATGGCTTCAACCATTTCAGTAACTCCTGGTTCAGTTATAGATACATCTTTACAAAGATATGTAACTGTAACGGGGTTGTCCATGGTTCCAATAGACCCTGAAGACCCTGATGAGCTTGATTTTTCTCCACCACCACCAGAAAACATTGGTAGTACCAATAATAAAGTTACAACACTAATACAAACTAGTTTTTTTGTCATACTTCATCTCCTCAAATAAAATTAGGAACGTTTCTCCACATATAGCAAAAACGACAGCTTTTAAGCAACGCAAAAAAAGCTGCAAACCAAAAAAACCGAAAGTGTTTTTGATTCTCCCTTTCAAACTATATATACACTTGCGTATATATTACTCTTTAATTCCTCCACCCATTACATCTTTAGCATAGTATTTTAATACAAATGGATATAATAGTAGGATTGGTACAATCGCAACAACAATAGTTGCAGCCTCAAGTGCTCCATAATCTACTTGAGCAAGTTCATTAAAATTAAACAAATTTTGCTGGCCTATAAGTGAAGATGTGTCGCCCAAGACCACAAATTGCCTCAAAATAACTTGTAATACAGTATCTTCAGGATTTGTGATATACAATGTTGCTTTAAAATATTCATTCCATCGGACTACCGCATAAAACATTGATATTGTTGCAACTCCAGCCTTTGTCAACGGAATTATAATCTTAAATAACATGCCAATATGGCCTATACCATCAATTGTTGCTGCTTCATATAAGGATTTTGGCACAGCTTCAAAGTATCTCATCATTATTATAAGGTAGTACACGTTTACAGCCATTACTAGTATTACTGACCACTGGCTTCCGATGAGACCTGTTTTTATCATCACAAGATATTCTGGCACTAAACCTGGATCAAATAACATCATAATTATTAGAAAGACCATTATTGGTTTTTTTAGCGTTAGGCCAGGGCGAGTAAGTACATAGGCAGCGGTTGTTGTTAAGAGTAAGTTTAAAAATGTACCAACTACTGTAATAAAAATCGAATTAAAAATAGCAGGGACTAGTACAGGATGGCTAAATACTATCTTAAAATTAATTGCATTAAAGCCTTGAGGAAGAACTTCTAACCCAGTCATAGCCGGAGACAATGACGGGTCTGAAATTGAACGTGCAAAAATATTGAGTAGAGGGACTATCATTGTTAGAACAAGTGCAGAAAATACAAGCATTAATATCATTTGCGGAGTACTAATTTTTTTCATATTACCACACTCCTTTACCAGTAATCTTTCTTGAAGTAACGTGTGTAATCAAAACTAATATTACACCTACCACACCTTTTACAAGCCCCACAGCAGTTGCAAGTGAATATTGCCCTTGTCCAATACCGATTCTATAAATATAGGTATCTAAAATATCTATACTGCTCATAACAGCGTCATTTGAAAAGTTTAAGACTTGGTCAAACCCAGCATTGAGAAAAAATCCAAGATTTAATATAAACATTGTTACCATTGGAGTGATAAGCGCAGGTAAGATTATATAGAGATTAATTTGAAGCCTGTTTGCACCATCAATTTTTGCAGCTTCAAATAATGTTGGGTTTATTGCTATAATTGAAGTGA
>CAYJHL010000296.1:0-1955 GCA_964369585.1 uncultured Treponemataceae bacterium
TTTTTCCTCCAAGCCTAATACGTAACAGTGTTCACTAAAATACTGTACATTTATTGTACCACAGGAAAGGAGAGAATACAATATTTTTCAGCATGGTAGTGATAGCAAAAAACATTGTAGCGTATTTGATATAAACACTAAAGAGCTTCAGTAATATTAGAAAAATAAGCACTCGTTTCGCCTTGAATAGTATGTTCTATTTCTTTATAATAGAACCAGGAGATATTATGACATCAATTCTATCAACTACATCACTTACAAAAAAGTATGGGAAAGTAGAAGCTCTTAAAGGTATTTCACTTGAAATACCAAAAGGGCAGATAATTGGTCTACTAGGGCCAAATGGAAGCGGGAAAACAACATTAATAAAGCTTGCTTGTGGCCTTTTAACACCTACAAGTGGGAGTATAACAATTGATTCCAACCCAATTGGAATTCAAACAAAATTAGATACTGCATACTTACCCGACCAAGACTATTTGAATGACTGGATGAAAGTAAAGGATATAGTATCTATGTTTGCCGATTTTTATTCAAATTTTAATAAAGACAAAGCATATGAAATGATGACACGTTTAAGCATAGACCCAAGCATTCGTCTAAAAACCCTTTCAAAAGGAAACAAAGAAAAAGTGCAACTTATTTTGACTATGGCTCGCGATGCAAAACTGTACCTACTTGATGAGCCTATTGGAGGTGTTGATCCTGCGGCAAGAGATTATATTTTGCAAACAATTATTTCTAGCTACAATCCAGAATCCACTATTTTAATTTCTACTCATTTAATTGCAGAAGTTGAAGAAGTTCTAAACTCATTTATATTTATTAAAAATGGTGAAATTATTAAGCAATCGACAGTAGAAGAAGTACGCAATAGCGAATCAAAAACAGTTGATGCACTTTTTAGGGAGATGTTTAAATGCTAGGGAAATTACTAAAATACGAATTACACTCATGCGTAAAAACCTTTGCGCCATTATATATTGCTCTTGCTGCTCTCACCGTGTTTTTCATTATTGCCGCAAATATGTTTATTTCGACACTTTCAGACATCGAACAGTACCCTTCCTTTGTTTTTCTTTTTGTCTTTCTATTTTATGGGCTTATAATTGCACTTGCAGTTGTTACACTAATTGTAATTGTGAATCGATTTAGACGAACACTTTTAGGAAAAGAAGGGTATTTAATGCTCACATTACCTGTGAGTATACATACACACATTGGTACAAAAATTATTTCAGGAGCAATATGGAGTCTTGCTAACACTGCAATGATTTTAACTTCTCTCTTTTTTATCGCACTTAGTCAACCAGAGCTAAAAGAAACCTTAAGGGAAATATATTCTATGGATGCGCTAATGCAAGTTACAAAAGAATTTTCTACCATCTTTGGAATATCAGTTTCTTGTTTCTTTATAGCATATGCAGTTTTAACCCTATTATATTCCCTTTATTCACTCTTACTTATATATTTTTCACTTGCAATTGGATATATGGCAAATAGAAGTAAATTTTTACGCTCATTCGTTGTTTATATTATGATAAACAGTGTTTTAGGATTCCTTTTACAAGTTGGTGTTATATCAATTTTTTTAAGATTAGAAACACTTTCCGAGGCGACATTTCGAATGTATTTTATGCCAGCAATATATATCGTAGGAGCAATACTTGCGGCATTATGTGCTTTCTTTTATTTTGGAACTTGGTATGTTATAAAAAATAAGCTTAATTTAGAATAGCTACAAGAGCGGCCAATAGGTCGCTTTTTTTTCACGATGCAAGTATTAGGTTACGCATTAGTTATTTTTGTCTCACTGCCCTCATTCTCTTTAGCAAAAAAAAGTTTATTACTTTTCCAGAACATATTCAAAAATGGATTGTTTTTCCAGATGACTTATTCGCATTCTTTCGATTCTTGCATCAGCCTACACAATTTGGCTTGAAAACAATGTAGGT
>CAYJHL010000297.1:0-1924 GCA_964369585.1 uncultured Treponemataceae bacterium
AGCACCATCACTTAAACATCACTGTGCCAAATTATGACGAAGCGAAAAAATGGTATGTAGATATGCTAAATTTTGAAATTATTGGAGAGTATCAAAGCACTACCGGAACAAAAGCGCTCTTTGTTTCAAATGGCGAAGAAACATACGAAATTTTTGAAGACACATCTTTTGAAAAAAGTGTAATAGATCACATTGCTTTTATGTCAGGTGATTTGAAGGCAGACTACGAACATTTTAAGAAAAAAGGGGCTACATTTATAACCGATGGCATTCAACATGCCGATTGGATATTTGAAAATGGTGTAGATTACTTCTTTATTCTTTCACCAACAAAGGAAAGAATTGAATACTGCCAAGCAAGATAACTAACGAGGGTACAATTATGGATGAAATTTTCACACGCCGAAGTGTGCGTAGCTTTTCAGACAAAAGAATTGAAGATGAAAAAATTACAAAAATCTTAAAAGCGGCAATGCAAGCTCCATCCGCTGCAAATCAACAACCATGGGAATTTTTAGTTATCCGTGATAAAATACGTTTACAAGAACTTGCAGGTTATAATCCTTACGCAGGCTGTTTGGTTGACGCCGACGCAGGGATCATCGTTCTTGGAAATGAAGAGAGAATGAGTTATCCTGGAATGTGGGAGCAAGATTTAGGAGCTGCAACACAAAACCTCCTCCTTGAAGCAGTTAGCCAAGGATTAGGAACGGTGTGGCTTGGAACAGCACCTGAATCAGACAGAATGAAGTACATTCAAAAAATGTTTAATTTGGGAAAACATCTTTTGCCCTATGCAGTAATTGCAGTTGGATATCCGAGTAACGAAAGTGCAAATCGCTTTGTAGATAGATTTGATGAATCAAGAATCCATTACGAAACATATTAATTAGGAGTATAAAATGACAACAGTAGAAGCAATTTTAACAAGAAGAAGTGTACGAAAGTACAAAGATGAAAAAGTGAATCGCGATTTAATGAAAGAAATTGTTGACTTAACACGATTTTCCCCATCATGGGCAAACTCTCAGATAGCACGATTTACCCTTGTTGATACACCAGAAATAATTAAAAAATTTTCAGAGTCAGGAGTAAATGGATTTTCATACAACATGAAAACACTTGAAAATGCAAAGGGTGTTGCTGTCCTTAGCTATATCCAAGGAAAAAGTGGAGCTATGGAAGGAAAAGGCGAAGGCGTAGAAAAAAAAGATTTTTGGGAAGCCTTTGACTCTGGAATAGCATGCCAAACCTTTTGCTTAGCCGCACATGAAAAAGGGGTGGGAACTTGTATTTTTGGTATAATTGATTCAGATGCAATTGCTAAAATTATCAATTTGCCAAAAGAAGAAAGCGTTGCAGCGCTTATTGTATACGGTATTCCTGAGGGTGAAACAAAAGCACCAAGAAGACACGAAGTAGAAGAAATTTTAAGATTTATGTAGTTTTTCTAATAATAAAGAGTGTGTGGTGTAAATCTTTTAACAAGAGGCTGAGAGATGAAAACAATTTTATTAACAGGTGCAACCGATGGCATTGGGCTCGAAACGGCAAAGCTAATCGCAAGAGACAATCACACACTTCTTTTGCATGGAAGAAATGAGCAAAAACTTAAAGAAATAAAAGAGCAGCTATTAGATGAAAACCACCTAGCAACGGTGAAAACATTTTTAGCAGATTTTTCTAGTTTAAGCGAAATCCATGCAATGGCAGATAAAATTTTAGAGAAATACGAACATATTGATATATTAATAAATAACGCTGGTGTATTTGTTGTGCCTGAAAACGATGTTCTAACTGAAGATAGTTTAGATATTCGTTTCAGCGTAAACACTGTTGCACCCTACATACTTGCAAAAAAGCTTTATACACTTATGGATTCAAATTCACGAATCATAAATGTAACATCAGCAGCACAAACCCC
>CAYJHL010000298.1:0-1919 GCA_964369585.1 uncultured Treponemataceae bacterium
ATCATGTGATGAATTATACGAAAACGGAAAAGTGATAGAACATTCTTAAATTTACAGGAGCTCTGAAACTGACGTTTCGAGCAAGCATCCGTCATTCTGATTCAAATATCTGGGCTTTTGAAGAATCTTATTTTTGCTTAGAAGCTTCGCTTCTGACTTTTGTCAAATTTTAATTTTTAAATTTTTTAAGATTTTTTTCTAATATGAATTTACGCTTGAAGACGTAGGAACTTTTTTCAGGGGAAGATGGGACGCTATTGCAGCCCTCTTCCCCTAAAACCCCAACTCCCCTAGGCGGCTTTTTACTGTTACAGGGTGTGGGAGAAGAGTCCATTATTTGATAGGTTTTGAATACACTATGTTTTTTACTTTAAAACCAAATTTTTCATAACTTTGAATTGCAGCTTCATTAGAGTCATTAACGCTCAATTGTAAGTCTGTGCAGCCAAGTGATTGTGCATACATAGTTGCAAAATCTAAAAAACTTGTACCAATTCCATTTCGTCTAAACTTTTCATCGACACCAATTACATCAACAACTAAATACTTTTTTTTCTCTAAAACAGGGTTGTCTACTTCATTCAACTTTAGTATCATATACCCACAAATTATACCTTTTATTGATGCAATATAAACCATTTTATTTTGAATAAGTTCTGCTAATTCTGATTTTTCAACTACTGCATCAACTTTCTTGTACACATCTGGTCTCCAGTTAGCATGTAAATCATGCACTTGCACAGCTATTTTATTGATTACATTCCAGTCAGTTATTTTGGGAATTGATATACTGGGCACTTCCACGTACTACTCCTTAGGATTTTATTCATACTTGTTGTGAATAAGGATAGCATAAACACGCATCAAAAAATAAACAAAGCCAGAATGGGCTAAAAGGCATCAGAAACTTGACCCTATTCTAAAAGCTTTTGGCGTTCCATACTTAATTGCATACCAAGAACTTGACAGACCTTTAAAAAGGTAAACATATTACAGTTAACACCATTTTCTATTTTTGAAAGTTGTTGTTGCGTTATATGGGCTTTTTGGGCAAGTTCTTTTTGTGTTAACCCTTGTTCATTTCGTTCCTCTACTATCCTTAATGCTAGTTTTAAAAATCGTACCTCATCCTCAAAGCCTTGAGCAAACTCGGCATTTTGCATTTCTCTTTTTAAATGTTCATCAAATGTTTTCATATTATACCTCTGGCATGTCTTTTAATGTTGTTCGACTTAAAAAATCATCTCGAAAATTTTTTGCAAGCTTTATTTCTGTTTCCGGAACTGCACTAGTATTCTTTTGAAACGCATTTGTTAAAACTATATAATGTTCATAACAAAAAAAATACAGTACTCTATATTGATTCCCCGTTAGCTTGACACGAAGCTCATGTATTCCATCTTTTAGTATATCTGCGTATGGACGAGGGAGATTAGGACCTTGTTCTTGTAATACTTCTAAAAAAGCCATTACCTTTAAGCGGTTATTTGTAGGGAGGGAGTTAATAAAATCCTCGACTGGGGAAGTATTATTTTTTGTTTCATAATATACAACCTTCCAACGCTTTGCCATAAGGTTATTTTACACCATATATGATGTATTGTCAAGTAATGTATATACTCGTTCCTCGCCCCTTGCAAGTTTAAAAACCTGTTACAAGAAAATACCATTTCAAAATGCCGTAGTGTCCGTCGCCCTCGTCGGACACTACGACAATTCACACCACGCCAGCACATACCCAACCGCGCCAGGGATCGTTGCGGTATCCTTTTTGCGAATGCAAAAAGATACAAGCAAGAGCCCGACCCGTGTTTGAAGGGGAGTCCCTGTGTGGGCTCCCTTCAAACACGGGTGGCGCCCAACAAAACGTCGTTTCCCTCATTGATTATTTTAACCCGTTGTACTATAATTAAAAAATA
>CAYJHL010000299.1:0-1919 GCA_964369585.1 uncultured Treponemataceae bacterium
AGCCTGAAATTATCCAATTAGAATGTGAGAGCACTAAATAAGCAGAATTTGTAACAACAGGGAAAAAAGAACTTGCAAGAGGTTTTATATTTCGCTCCCATGCTAAAAGGCCTCCAATGTTTGAATATGTACTGTGATACCCTGCAACATAGTTGGGGCTCGCGAAAACATACATACCATCTATATAGGTTGCATACGTGTCATTAGAAAGAGCACTTGATAACCTTTGGTTCCACCTATATTCTAAATCTTCTAAAGCATATTCTGCAATGGTATTATTTGAAAAAAGAACTGAAAATCCGTCGACGCCAATAACAATATCTTTAGGTATACCTCCGCTCACCGAGTGAGAAACAGAACCTGTAGTTTCTGTTACATTGTCAATAACGGCACAACTTCCAACAAGTCCATTTTGGAACCCAAGAATTACACCACCTGTAAATTTTTCAAGTGTTGTAATTCCATCGATAAATTGTACATCTTCTAATTTTTCACCATACGGTGAAATTCGAAGAGCAACACTTGCATTATTCTTTGTAAACTCGAGCACATATAACAGGCTTCCATCGTTCATTTCTACAAGTGGGAGACCAGAAGATCTAGGAACTTCAGTACGCCATTTTCTTTGACCATGCGCTCCGTAGCAACTTATAGCATCTTCTTCCAGTATAAAAACTCTTCCATCTCTTCCTGGCAATGGATCTGCTATAGCAGCTTTTTCGAGCTCTACTTCCCATAAAAAAGTACCATCAGGATTATAAAGTGAAACCTTCTTTGCGTTATCTGTTGTAATATAGACAAAATTTTCATCCGTTACAGAAAAATATTTTGAAGGAAGCCCCTTAATATTTCTACGCCAAATAATTGTTCCATTCTCTGTTGATGCATTTAATATTCGCCCTTCTGAAAGCATAATAAAACCGTAACTAGTACGTTTTGGAGGAGCAACAACATCCCCTCCCATTACAGACTGCCACTCAGAAGTTATGGGCTCGTTTTCTTGAGAAAATATGGATACACTACAAAGTAGAAAGAATACTATAGCAATATGTTTTAGCAAGTTTCACCTCGAATATTATGTTTATAATGCGAAAAATATGCGAGGCATTCTATGTGGCTCGTCTGTGGATAATAGTCCAAAAAATAGAGTTTTTCAAACACATAACCTGCATCCATGAGTATTTTAGAATCTCTTGCTAAGGTTGAAACATCGCACGAAAGATACCGTATTGTAGGAATTTTTTCATCACAAATCCAATTACGAACAGTCTTTTCTATACCACTTCGTGGAGGATCAATAAAGAGGCAGTCATAGCAAGATTTATTTGCTTTTTTTACCCACTGTTCTCCTGCCATTGCATAGGTAAAAATGGTATCTGTTTTTGAAAAATTCTTTTTAGCAAAAGTAAGCGCTTTTTTGTTATGTTCTACAAGTGTTACGGTATTAAAATATTTTTTTGCAAATATAGACAAAGTACCCACGCCACTATACATATCTAACAAGTTGTCACCCTGTAAGCCATAGGTAACAAGTGGTATCGTTTTTTTAAGCATTGCTACATTGGATTGAAAAAAACCTCTAACATCAAAGTGAATATTTTTATCGTGTAACCGTATTACTACTTCACTTTCACCATCAATACCAAAGGCAATTTTTTCTTTGCCCTTTGTACTTGTTAAGGATTCTTCTGAAAAAACTTGTAAGCGATCATAATCTTTTAAACATGTTGACTGTTCTGATTGCAAAAAAGAGCGAAGCTCTTTTACAGCACAAGGGCAGTCCTGAATACCTACGGTTTTATTTGAACGCTTTGATTTTAAGCCCTTACGTGAAAATTGAAAGCGGTTTCTATATTCTGTTTCAGTATCATTAATGACTTCTATAGGTGGAATTTTTTCTACCTTATTTCGAGTAAAAC
>CAYJHL010000300.1:0-1910 GCA_964369585.1 uncultured Treponemataceae bacterium
TTATAGAAGTGTATGAATACTGCAATCTTCATGGATTGTGGGTAACAAAGCTTTAGAGAAAAAAAATGAAGTGGTAAAAACCACTTCATTTTTTTTGTTATTTTCCTTCTTGTAGCATTGTTGCAAAATTTTTTGCAGATTCTTCTACTAGTGTTTTACAATATGCCCTTCTGTCTGAGCCTGCACTTTTTAACAAGTCTCTACATAGGTAAGATTTATTAGAGCTTGTAAAATCTTTTGCGAGTTTTTGTATACGCACATTTTGTGCTTCTTTTAATGAGCCAATATTGCCGCTTTCTTCAGCCATTTTTTCATCAAAGCCGTATTTAAATCCGCATACTGTAAAAGCGCCTGTTAAAGCTCCGCATACTTCTTCTAAGTGACCCATTCCTCCGCCGTATGATGAAGCTATTTTTGCAGCTATACTCCTGTCTAAGCCAATGTCCTCTGCAAATGCGCATGCAACGGCTTGAGAACAGTTCATTCCCTTGGCAAAGTTTTCACTTGCCAATTTTGCATATTCTTCTGGTGTTTTCATATTTTTTTGTCTTCCTTCTGTTATTTTACAAAGTGTGCTTTTAAGAAATCTAGGTCAAGTTCAGGATACAATACAAACTTAGATAATAAAGAAGCAACACGGGTTTTTACCTCAGATTGAACATTTATATCTAAATCAATTTTTCCTTTGGCTGGTTTTCCATCTTTTGTAAGTCCTGGTTTTGTTCCTTTAAGGGCTGCATTGATAATTGAAGCAATTTCTTTCATTTCATCTTTACCCATGCCCAGTGTTGTTGTTGCAGGTGTTCCCACGCGAATACCACTTGTCCACCATGCGCCATTAGGGTCGAAGGGAAGTGAGTTTCTGTTAAGCGTTACGCCGCATTCAAAAAGTGCGTTTTCTGCTTGTCTTCCTGTTAAACCGTATGTTGTAACATCAATAAGCATGAGATGGTTATCAGTTCCACCTGTTTGAAGTTTCATGCCTAGCTTAATGCATTCTTCTGCTAATGTTTTAGCATTTTCTTGTACTTTGTGGGCATAGTTTTCGTAGTCTTTACTTCGTGCTTCTTTAAAGGCAATTGCTTTTGCAGCCATAACGTGTGGTAAAGGCCCACCCAATACAAGAGGACACCCTTTGTTTACACTTTCTGCAAAGGCTTCTTTACAAAGTACTAACGCTCCACGAGGGCCTCTGAGTGTTTTATGTGTTGTTGTTGTAACGATGTCTGCCCATTTTACTGGATCTTCATCGCCTGTAAAAACTTTTCCAGCAACAAGGCCTGCAAAGTGTGCCATGTCTACCATAAATACGGCACCGCATTTGTCTGCAATTTCTCTAAAGCGTTTACAGTTAATGGCTCTTGGGTAGGCTGAATATCCTGCAAGTAAAAGTGTTGGCTTTATTTCCATAGCTAATCGTTCAATTTCATCATAATCTAAAAGGCCTGTTTCTTTGTTTACAGTATATGAGTGGGCTTCAAACATTCTCGATGATACATTTTGTCTGTAACCGTGGGTTAAGTGTCCCCCAGAATAGTAGTCAAGGGCGAGCATTTTTTGATTTCCGAGTTTTGCTCTGAGTTCTTTCCAAGTGTTGTCGTCAAGGTTTGAAATATTTGTTTCACCAAGTTCTTCCAAAGCGGGCATTTCAATTCGGTTATTTAATATTGCCCAGTAGGCTACTAGGTTTGCGTCTGCACCTGAGTGTGGCTGAACGTAGGCATGGTCTGCACCAAAAAGGAGTTTTGCTTCATTTGCTGCAGCACTCTCAACAGCGTCTACATTATCGCATCCTCCATAATAGCGGTGCTCAGGATAGCCTTCTGCATATTTGTCGGTTAAAAGGTTTCCCATTGTTACTTGTGTATTAATTGAACAATAGTTTTCACTTGCAATTAATTTTAAGTGTG
>CAYJHL010000301.1:0-1892 GCA_964369585.1 uncultured Treponemataceae bacterium
GTAAGGCAATGCTTCTGTTCCCATAAAGTCCTAAAGCCCACATAATAAAAATTTTTAAATAGAGAAAGGCTTTTTGTAGTGCTTTTCCTTTTACGTCTTTTGTTTGTCCAATGATAAAGCCTGCAACAACATCATTTAATGTCGCAACTTCTGTGTAGTCACTATCAAGCAGGTTCATGTTGAGCACGAGTGTGTATAAGCGTATAGGCTTTTTTAGCGTAGTGAAATATTTTTCATATTGCCAAGTTTTTGTCATCATTTCTTTGCAAGTGAGGCTGTCTTTTTTATGAAAAGGGCGGAACAAAATTGCGCTAGAATCTTTCATGTATAAACTATAACATATTTATATATATTTTGGTAGTATGATAGGTGGGTGTATTATTGCATAAAAAACGGCTTCCAGCATATTAGTGAAAGCCGTTTTTAGTTATAATGGTAATTACATTTGGAAGCCAATGGCAATCATTGGTTCTATTGCAAAATTGTTTACAAATAAAGTGTCATCTAAAGTTCCTGTACTTTTGGTTGTACGTGAACTCCATAAAAATGGACTGTAGGAAGCAGAAAGTCCTGCATTGATATTTACTGAATCATTAAATTTATACATTCCTAAAAGGTATGCTCCTAATCCTGCATTAAAGTTAAAATCACTAAAAAGATCAGCTGAAAGGGTATGAACATTTAATCGCAATGTTGGACCAATGCTTAATTTAGCACTTTCGCTACTTAGCAATGTATATAATACACCGTAATCTGCTGTTAACATAAGGTTTCTCTCATAATCCTCTAAATCGATTTCGATGTCGTCGACAGAGTATGATGATGGAAACAGAATTGCAGTTTTAATAAGGCCTGCCCATTTTTCTGATCCCCCAATAGGATCGTATGCGCCAATTACAAAACCTGCCCCACTTTTTGAGTGTGAATACTCACCAAGTGTATCACTTTCAACTTTTTCTGTCATTGCGCCATATGCACCGCCAACAAAGATAATATCATCCCTTTCACGAGCTGCCATAGCCCATACACTACATGTTAATGCAATTAGCATTATCACTAAAACTACTTTTTTCATTTTTTACTCCTTAAAATCTATTATAATCTAGCTCATAAAAAAGTCAAGACAGCGAAAAAACAAAATAAAAAACTAAGGCCAGTAGCTATAAAAAAGTTGACAGACAGAAAAACCAGTGTTAAACTTTAGTAAGTACGAAAATACATACGGAGGAAAAAAAGTATGCAAGGTATTCCATTAATTATTGCGTTTGTTATCGCAATTGTTGTAATGATTTTAGCCATTTCTAAGCTAAAAATTCATCCATTTTTATCAATTATGGGTGTTTCTGTTCTTTTGGCATTTGCCGCAGGTATTCCATTAGGAAGTATTCCAGGAACTATAGGTGCTGGATTTAGTGGTACTTTTACCAGCATTGGTATTGTTATTATTCTTGGCGCATTAATTGGAACCATTCTTGAAAAAACAGGTGGAGCATTAAAGCTATCTGACTTGGTCATTAAACTAGTTGGGAAAAAACGACCAGAATTAGCAATGATTCTTATGGGATGGATTGTTTCAATTCCTGTATTCTGTGATAGTGGTTTTGTTATCTTAAACCCTATTAGAAAGTCATTGGTACAAAGAACAAAAACATCAAGCGTAGCTGCAACTATTGCACTTTCTGCTGGTCTTTATATTTCACACGTATTCATTCCACCAACACCTGGCCCTATTGCTGCCGCAAACACACTTGGTATAGGGAACAATCTTCTTTTAGTTATTGGAATAGGTGCTCTTGTTTCAATTCCTGCTATTATTGCTGGTTTAATTTTTGCGAAAGCTATTGGTAAAAAAATCAAATCAACTGATGAAGAAGAAGGTTCAGAAGAAGTTG
>CAYJHL010000302.1:0-1890 GCA_964369585.1 uncultured Treponemataceae bacterium
GTGCAGTTTCAGGCTCTAAAAATGCATGCTCGGTAAAAGGCGTAGAATAGGATTCACTTACAACATGAGCTGCCTTTGCAATTTCTTCATCTGCGTTTCCTCTTACCAAGTGCTCACTTGCTAGCAAGTTTGTTTCACCATGAATTAAGGCTGCGCCTTTAGCACTTGCTTCTTTTGGAGAGGTAATTGGATCTAGCTCATCATATTCTACTTTTATACGTTTTTTTGCCTCACTTAAAATATCTTTACTTTTCGCAGCAATAAGAACGAGAGCGTCCCCAATTGTGTGAGTTTCTTCACCTGCTGCAATAAGAACATCCCAGTCTTGCCTCAAGTGCCCTATTTTTTTCTTACCGGGTAAATTGCTTGCTAATACACAAAGCTCTACACCATCAAGTTTTTTAGCCTCAGTTATATCAATAGAATGAATAAGAGCACGCGCACTAGGGCTTCTTACAGCACCACCATAGAGCATTCCATCTATGTACATATCATCTGCATATTCAGCCTTTCCAAGCGTTTTTGCAATGGCGTCAACTCGTGCTTCATCCATACTTGGAATGTCACTTTCGCCACGTAAGATGCTTGCAGCTAGTAGCACAGCCTCTTCAATTTTTTTGTATCCTGTACAACGGCAAATATTATTTTTTAATGCGAGTCTAACGTCATCAATACTAGGTGTAGGATTTTTATCAATAAGTGCTTTTGCAGAAATTACCATCCCTGGAGTACAAAATCCACATTGTACTGCCCCGCAAGACGCAAAACAAGTAGAGTATACCTCTCGCTCTTTTTCAGTTAATCCTTCAACAGTAACAATTGTTTTACCCTCTAACTTTGGAACAGAGAGTACGCAAGCCTTTGTTGCAACTCCGTCAACTATTACCATACAGGTTCCGCAGGCGCCCTCTGAGCATCCATTTTTTACTGATAAAAGTTTTAATTCGTCACGCAAAAATGGGAGAAGTTTTACCTCTTTTTCTGTTTCTATGCTTTCGCCGTTTACTCTGAATCTGAACATTGTCCTGCCTCTATATAACTGTACATTGTATATTTACTTATTCCAAATAAATTACTAATCTTATCACCACTCTTTGTTACTAAAAATGCACCAGAATTGTTTAAGAATTCTATAGCACGAATTTTCTCTTCTTTTGACATTAAAACAGCAGGCTTACCTATAAGCTTTATTGATTGTTCTATCAAGTCATCTAAGAGTTCGTTAACATTTGTTGGAATTGGAGATGGGCTATCATTTGATACTGACTCACTTGGCTCAACTAGATTTGATAAATCAGATTGGAATGCCAACATATGCGTGATATCATAGTTTAGTGCAAAAATCGCAACAACTTCACCTTTTTCATCTCGTATGTATAAGGTACTACTTTTTAATATTCTTCCGTCATGTGTTTTTGATAAATAATTCAGTTTGTCTTGCAAGTCCTTTGAATCTTTTTTTAAGGCTTCCAATACTATTTGGCTTGGCCCTGCCCCACGGCTTCTATGGCTTACATGACCATTTTCGATGTGTATAATTTCACTGGTATGATCTTTTCGAGATAGTTCATGAATTACCACTTCACAATTTGAACCAAACTGTGTAGATAAACATGTTGCCATTTGAATCAGAACATCCAGTTGTGATTTATTAATCATTTTATTTCCTCCAAACAGTGTCACCTTGAGCGAAGCCAAAGGCCTTCCGCAACACGTCACCCTGAGCGAAGTCGAAGGGTCTAACTTAATTGTAACACGGTATGAAGTAAAAGACAAGAATATTTTTTAGGGAAACTTATAAATTTTTAGGGATTTACAACTTGCAGCTGTGGAGTGCTTTTTTACACATTTTTTGATACTCATCTAAAACGTATGTATACGCATCAAAAA
>CAYJHL010000303.1:0-1874 GCA_964369585.1 uncultured Treponemataceae bacterium
TTAAACCGCCAATTTCAATTGCTTGTAAAAGAATTAGACGCGGTTGTGATAAAAAGTTGTGAACCATTGGGATAAAACTTAAAACAAAAAGTGCAGTTAACGGAATGCATTTTTTTAATAATTTCTTTAATCCGAGGTCACTTTTTTTAACAATTCGATATGCAAGTGTAATAGCTACAATAAGCACCATTACAATAAGAGCAAAGTATAAGATGTTTAACATTGGCATATCATCAATTGCATACTTTAAGTTATCTCTTAGGTTTATAGCATTTTTAACACCAACACCAGTTGAAATCATAAGTTCAGTATTCGCAATTGGAATTACACCACCTAGAATAAAGAGGAATAATAATTGATAAAGACCATCAGAGAAATACCCCGCTACAAGCCCACCAATCATTTCTGTACCTTTCATGCTATTAAACAATTTACCAATCAAATATCCAAAGAATATTGATAAACAAGCTGAAATAGTGGCACAAAATAAAATTCCTGCAAAGTCGGTTACACCGAAAAGCACTGCAAGGAAAATTGATATTTGAGCTGCCATAGCACCAATAACAATACCGAAGTTAAGTCCTAAACCTGCAACAACAGGGATTAGAAGACTTAATACCATAAACGTATTTCTACCAATACGGGTAAAAAGTTCTGGCAAAAGAAATGTTAACGTTGTTCCAGATGCATAGAAACATCCAACGCATAAAATAACAAAAAGTACTGTCACATTATTCTTTGCCAAGAAGGTTTGTATATTTTTGTTTAATGGATTACTCATTTTTTTACACCACCCTTAGATTTACTCAAGGCATAAAGAATAATACCATTTGAGATAATTATACGTAATATTTCTGATAGATTCCCTTCAGGGATAATAAGGTTTGCAACAGGAAGTGCAACCGCTAATATACCCTGGAATAAAAATGTTCCTAAAAGAACATTTGCTATTTTTGCTCTATTAATTGTAGCTCCACCAATAAGTACTGATGCTACACAAGAGAATCCCATCATTTGAGGAGCGTTATATAATTGTAAGAAACCAAAGCTTTGTGCATACAAAATGATACCTACACCGCCAAGAGCAGTAGAAATTGTTGTTCCCATAATTCTCATTTTGTTTACATTAATACCCGCTGCTCTAGCATAGTTTTGATTGCTACCAACCGCACTCATCATAATACCTGTTCTGCTCTTTGTAAATAAATACATAAATAGACAAAACAAGAAAAATGCAGCTAAAAGTCCTGTTGGTACATACATACCTCCAGAAATAACTTCTACGCCTTCTTCTACAACCTTTTCGCCTCCAATGGTAAAGCCCAAAAGATTATTCATTATAAATGAAAAGTCTGCTTCCAAACTAATAGTGTTTCTAAGCCCTTCACCTGCTAATGGCCAAATTGATGTAGGGCTTTTAAATGGTAAAATTAACCACATAATGTTCATTAGTGCTACTACGGAAAATCCAACGTACGTAGAAACAGTCATTTCACTACCCTTCACCTGATTTAACAATAAACCATAAAGATAACCGAAAACGGTAGATATTATTAAACCGAGGAATACTGCAACAGCAATACTAGCAAACGCTATTGCTTCAAGGCTTGTTAGTGCATCATAGTACCCATTACTTCTAAACTCAACAGAAACAAGGGCTCCAATAAGACCACCTACAATACCAATGGTTACACCAAAGTTAGGTCCAATACCACATTGAATTGCAGGTACCATAGCTAGAACTAAGATTCCATACATTCCCCATCGACGAAGAATATCACCTAAAAGAACTAAAATATCCATTCCATAGGCAGCAGCTGTAATCATCAAAAGAAGAAAGAAAGAAAAAATAATTGTCCTTGTAAGTCCAAAAT
>CAYJHL010000304.1:0-1869 GCA_964369585.1 uncultured Treponemataceae bacterium
AGTCGTTGTGTATTTCTGCTATGTGATTTATATGTGGAATAACCCAAAGAGGTTTATAGTTTTGAAGCATTGAGACAAACTCATCAGTAATTCTGCTTGGAGCAAAAATAGGCGCACGTGTTGCAAGTCGAATTACTACATCACTTTTTGTATTTCGTAAAGATTTTAACAGGTACTCAAGTTTTTCGTCACTTGCAGTAAGCGGGTCTCCACCTGTTACCAAAACTTCTTTTATATCTTCATTTTTTGAAATATACTCGCAAAGTACATTAATTTCGTTTTCACTTGCAAAGGGTAATTGAAGTGCATCACTTTCGCGTCTAAAACAATACCTACAATGTGCAAAGCATGATCCTGTAGCTAAAAACAGACATCGGTTTTTATATTGATGCACAAGGCGATTATGTAGCTGATTTTTTTCAACAATATAACTTTTTGCACCCAAAGGATCACTTGTTTCGCTATCTAAAACAGTCGATTCTGCAGGGCTCATGAGAATTTGTTTTTGTATGGAGTCTAAAAAAGCCCCTTCCAGGCGCTTAAGAAGCGTTTCCCAGTAGGGGCCTATTTTTTCGTTAAGCATGTACTAATTAAAATGAATGTTTATAACTAAATGCTACTCGGTCAAAATACCATTCTCGCCCAACCGCAGTTAAATTTAAGCGTTCAATACTTGAATCCCACTCTTCAGTGTAACTTTGACGGCTTGCAAAGCGAAACTGCACAGTTAGAGCGTCTTTTTCTGTAAACTCAAATATAGCAATTGGAGAAACATAGATAGTCATAAAGTCGGGGTTCATCGCATGAAAGTCTTCATCGTATGCAGCTTTTCCGTCAAAATAGCCATCAAGCTCTGTTTGCACAGCAACAGTTTGTAGCACTAAAGGCATTTGGTACCCAAGTAAGAATGTTGCATTGTATTTCCAGCCATTTGCATGCCCTCCTGATCCTTGATAAAGCCAAGGGCGACCATTTTCTGCGCCATTTGTAAGTCCAACATAATACACTTTAAAAGTGTCCATAGTTACAACGTGATTCCATTCACCTGGCATAATTGCAGCTAGGTCAAACTGGAATAAACCTTGAAACCATGCTTCAACTCTAGCAGAATTAAAAATTAAATCATCATACTTTAGTGTATCATCGTTTAAAACAGCAATACCTTGTACATTTAAAGGAGCAAATGGCCAACCTACAGCAATACTTGCACCAGCGGTAAAATCTAAAAATGCAATTGGTGAGAACGCTACTTGAATTGCAGGATCTATTGATACTGGACTAAGTTCAAAAATGCCTGAAATTTTTACACGGTTTCCACTTACCAATGGATTATCCCCAAATGGTGTTGGGATTGTGTAATCTGCAAAGGCGGTAGCACGAGCTTCAACAGCCGAATAAAAACCCCGAAGCGGAGAAAAATGATCCCCTGCATCGGTTGTTGCAATTGGGTCACTTTTTGGATAATACGCAAAGTCTGTTACAACGGAAAAATCCCATGGACTTTTTTCATCTTCTTGAGCATACAATGATACAACACTTATAAGTGTAAGTATCACAACAATTAACACACTACATTTTTTCATTTTCACTCCTATAAAAAGTCAAGAAATGCAAAGCCTTTATATGAGACTTTACATTCATTATCACTCCTATAGTAAAGTATAAAAGCTACATAAAAACTTGTCAAGTAAAAAATCTGTTAAAACTTTTTTACGGGAACTGTTATAGTATTTTCAGTTTCGGAGACATACACTTTATGTTTATCAAATCCACCAGGGATTCCTTTAAAGTCGTAATTACTCATACCAATTGGTTCTTTTGGGATTTTTAAGAAGTTTGTATCAAGTTCTTCATTTTCATTTAAATCTT
>CAYJHL010000305.1:0-1857 GCA_964369585.1 uncultured Treponemataceae bacterium
TTCCCATACTTAACGTGTATGGAACAGGCGAAAAAATGGCAGAAAGCTTAAACGGGTGCATTTACATTGCAAGCGCAATTGAAGACTATGGGGTTATAAAACAATATAGCGATATTTTTAGGATTGTGTACGGGCGCTTAGACGGAAAAACGGACGACTCACGGCTTCTTAGCATAAAACAAGATATTTTGGATAGCGGTATCGATTGCATTTTTTCTAGCAATATAAAAAAAGATACTATGAGTAAGTTTTCATTTGTTTCATGCATGGGAGCGGTTGGATTTTATTTTAATGCAAAGGCAAAAGATTTTAAGCAAGAGGGAAAAGAGCGAGATGCCTTTATTTCGTGCATAAAAGAAATAGTCACCCTTTCAAAAGCCATGGGCATTTTTTTAGATGACAATATAGTGGATGTAAACCTTACCATTATGGATAACATTGCAGATGACACCACAACTTCCATGCAAAAAGATTTATTAAAAGGCGGACAAAGTGAAGCCGATGGCCTTGTGTTTGAAGTAGTACGTTTAGCTGAAAAGTTTGGAGTCGATGTTCCGACGTATAGGATGATAGCGGAAAAGTTAAAATAAATCGGAGTGAGTGCCTGTTCTAGATGCTGTTAAAATTAAGTTTCCATTATCAACTGAATATATGAGTAGCCAATCTGGTTTAATGTGGCACTCACGAAACCCTACATAATTTCCAGTAAGAGCATGGTCTCGAAACTTATCTTCAAGTGTTTCTTCTCTGAGCAATACAGAGAGAACAGATTCAAGTAAGGAAAGATTGTATCCACGCTTTTTAACACGTTTTAAGTCCTTTCGGAATTGTGTCGTTGTTTGCATTTTAAGCATCGAGGTCAATATCCTTAAACATTTCTTCTACTGATGAATACGTTTTTGTTTTTATTTTTCCTGCTATAATATCACGTGTTTCTTGCATAGCTTTTTCTGTTTCAGCATTGTATCGAGGTTGCTTTACTTCAAAAGGTAAACCACCAACAAGAAGTGATTGGTATAAAAAAATATTTACTGCATCCGAAATAGTAATACCAAAATTAGAAAACAAAGCTTCTACATTTGATTTTACCTCTGGTTCTATTCGTATATTTAAATTTGCTGTTTTTGCCATACATTACCTCTTTAACAATTGTATCACATTGTACACACATTTGCAATACATAATTTCAAGATTACTACAAAACTTCGTTTCGTAGCCTTTACCACAAAATTTGCAAGCCGTGTTCTGTATACTGTGTAAAAGAAGTATCTTTGCTTAAAACAATATAATTATTTCGTATAGCGGTGTGAATAAGCATTCTGTCAAAAGGGTCTTTGTGATTTGGAAGCATTGGTAATTCTTTATATGTTACAAAGTCGTACGACTCACACGATTGCACTTCAAACCCACATTCAGTTGCAATATTTGGAAAATGTCTAATATCAATATTGTTAAATGATATTTTTCCTAGCTGCTCTTTTATAGCTAATTCCCAGAAAGATATTGTATTTACAATAATTATATTATTCTCATCTTCAATTATTTCATATACTTTTTGGGATAGCTTGTCTGTTTCTAAAATTGCCCATAAAAATGTATGAGTATCGAGTAAATATTTCAAAGCCCCAAAAACTCCTCTGCAGTAATTTTGCCTTCCCCTACTTCAGAGAAGCTTGCTCTTCTCTCATATAATCCGAGTTTTCTCTTTTTAGTTTTAGGTGTCTTTTTGTTTTCGCTATATGTTTCATAAGCGGTTAAAATTGCAATGGGCTTTTTTACTCTGCCATACAAAACTTGAATATCTTCACCATTTTGTACCTCATCAAGCACTTTAGAAAAGTGTGTTTTCAAATCTCC
>CAYJHL010000306.1:0-1853 GCA_964369585.1 uncultured Treponemataceae bacterium
AGTCAACTTCAAGCAGTAAAAAATGCATTAGAAAATCAAATAAGTGTAATTGAAGGTCCACCAGGAACAGGAAAAACACAAACAATATTAAATATAGTTTCAAACATACTCATAAAAGGCAAAAATGTTCTAATCGTTTCGAATAATAATACAGCTACAAAAAATATATTTGATAAGCTAGCATCAGAAAAATATCAAATGGATTTTTTAGTAGCCTCTCTTGGCAACAGTGAAAACAAAAAAACATTCATTGAAAAACAACAAGGAATCTATCCCAATATGATTGATTGGATTTTTGATGAAGTTAACTTTGAGTATGTAAAAAAGAACACTAATGAATTATTAAAGACATTTAGTTTGCAAGAAAAACTTGCACTATCAAAGCAAAAACTAAGTTCACTTATAACAGAAAAACAATATCATAATGCTCGATTACAAGAACTGGGCATAGCCTTCAACAGCATAAAACTTCGACGCAACATTCCTAAAGATACGTTACTTTATACATGGCAGAAATGTCAACAAACAGTGCTAAAAGGTAAATCCCTCTCTTTTTTTGCGAGACTAAAAATCTGGTATTATGTAATTTCAGATTACAATTTTCTAAAAAATAATGCAGATAAAATAATAGATTTAGTACAATCTCTTTATTACACTACATCAGAAGCAGAGCTTCTGACTGAAATAGCTAAAAGCGAAAAGCAATTACAAAATCTTGATTCAAAACTTTCATTAGAAACAGTGACAGAACAATCGATGAATTACTTAAAAGGTTTTATTCAAAAGAAGTATGGGTCTTCCGTTAATAGACAAGTATTTACAATCGAAGACTTAAGAAATCATCCAGAAGAAGTTTTAAAAGAGTATCCAATTGTTTTAAGCAGTACTCATTCAGCTAGAAGTTCTATGGCAAATGATACAAAATTTGATTACGTAATTATGGACGAAGCATCCCAAGTCGACATTGTTACAGGTGCTCTTGCAATGTCGGTTGCAAAAAATATTGTTATAGTAGGAGACACTAAACAACTTCCTAATGTTGTAGATGAATATACAAAAGAAAGAATACAGCCAATAATTGATCATTTTAAGATTAATGAGCACTATAATTATTTATCAAATAGTTTTTTAAAATCAGTTTGTGGTGTAATTCCAAGTATCCCACGCACACTTTTAAAAGAACACTATAGATGCCACCCGCAAATAATACAGTTTTGCAACCAACAATTTTACAACAATGAATTGATTATTATGACCAACGAAAATATGTCTAATAATGCAATATCTGTGTACAAAACATCAGAGGGAAATCATCAACGAGGAAACACTAATCAACGCCAAATTGATGTTATTAAAAATGAAATTATTCCATCTCTTGAATGCCACAAAGATGAAATTGGAATAATTGCACCCTATAATGATCAAGTAGGTAAAATCACAAAAGAAATAAATGATATAATGTGTGCTACTGTTCATAAATTTCAAGGGCAAGAAAAAGATGTAATTATAATGTCGACAGTAAAAGATGAAATACCTGATTTTGTTGATGACCCTTATTTACTAAATGTTGCCATTTCAAGAGCTAAAAAACAGTTTTTTATTGTAGTAACAAAAAATGATTTATCTTCAAATAGCAATATAAAAAATTTGATAGACTACATTGAATATAACTCTGGAACAATAACAGAAAGTAAAATTCACTCCATTTTTGACTATCTATATTCACAGTATACAAAATATAGAATAGAGCTCATAAAAAAGTCTAGAAGAGTTTCTGAATATGACTCTGAAAACTTAATGTATATGCTGTTACAAGATATTTTCAAAATTGAAAAATACCAAACATACGAAGC
>CAYJHL010000307.1:0-1841 GCA_964369585.1 uncultured Treponemataceae bacterium
AGCTCACAATAAATTCCTTAGGAAAAATAAATTTGATTGTTGGAAAAAACAATGTAGGTAAATCAACATTGCTTGAAGCAATATCTATTTTTGCTTCGAATGGGAACATAAATTATATAAGGAAAATTCTTGAATTGAGAGGATTGAAAACTTTCTTTGGAAAAGCTTATGATAATTTTGGTTTAGAAGAAATTATTAAAGCAGAAATAAATGCTTATGCATCCTTATACTCAGGGATGAACATCGAGTCTTTTTCTAGTAAACCTATTGAAATAGAATCAGATTATAAAAGTAAAAAAAATAAGGTATCAATAAAATTGGTTGAAATAGGCAGGCAAAAAGAGTATGACCCAGAAGGAAATTCTTTTTCGCGAATTTTTCCTGTAGAAAAAACTGATAACAGGGAGCTTTTTTATGAAATTACTTATGGCTTACAAATTAAAAATGGAGATCAAACTTCTCATTTGTATAGTTTTGGGCGAAATACTTTTAGGTCTCAAAGTGAGTTCCCTAAATTTCCATTTGGGTATATTTCTCAACTAAAAGCTTCTAGTATTGAAAATTCTGAAAAATTTGACAAAATTGCATTAACAAATCTTGAAAATGAACTATTAGATGCTCTTCGAATTATTGAGCCTAAAATTCAGGCGATTAATTTTTTAAGTAATGGTGGAAGAGAAAAAGTGCCTATGGTGATACTGGCAGATGATGATGAAAGGTATTATCTTTCATCAATGGGCGATGGAATTAATAGTATTTTGACTATTATACTTGCTATGCTAAATTGCGAAAATGGCATTTTTCTTGTTGATGAATTTGATAGTGGGCTTCATTATTCTGTGCAAACAAAACTATGGGAAATGGTATATCATCTTGCAGAAAAATTGAACATTCAAGTTTTTGCTACTACTCATAGCGAAGATTGTATTAAAAGTTTTATTGAAGCAAATACTGATGAGCTTGGAAAGCTTATACGCTTAGAAAAGAAAGGTGATGAAATTGTATCTGTTGATTATGAAGAAAAAGATGAGCTAGCATATATTGCTTCTAGTAATATAGAAGTGAGGTAGTAAATGGAAGTAAGAAAATCGTTGCTTCTTGTTGAAGGAAAAACAGAAACGTATGTAATTAAAGAACTGTGTGCTTTATGTGGCATTGAGACAGACAAATTTGAAGTTAATCCTCAAAATGGTATTAGCGAACTTAAAACTGCTTTTAAAACATATTTAAAATCAACACAGAATTACAAGAAAATATGGCTAATTATTGATGCGGATACAAATTTTGATACAGCGTGGCAATCAATTAGAGATATATTGATTAGAAGTAACAAATATAGAAATGTAAAATCCTCTACAACTCTATTAAAAGATGGTTTAATTATACATCCAGATGATGAAAATGATATTATTGTTGGGATTTGGATAATGCCAAATAATACTGATATTGGAATGCTAGAAGATTTTTTAGTTTCTTTGATTAAAGAAAGTGATAGTTTATATGAAAAATCTCTTTCTGTTGTTGAGATGCTTGAATCTGAAAGGGATTTGCATCCAGGGCTATATAAAAAGGTTCATAAATCTAAAGCAAAAATTCATACCTGGCTTGCATGGCAAAATGAACCAGGTACATCTTTAGGTACGGCAATAAACAAAAAACTTTTTGATGTTGATAAAGAATTATGCCTTTCGTTTAGAAACTGGTTAGTTGAACTAACCCAATAAAGTGGGAAAACCTGTTCGAATGTGAAAATTCTTATCTTCTACGATGAATTCTTTATAAAGGACAAGTCAAAAAGCTGAAAATATTGTATACTTAGTATAGTACAGTTTAAAAGAGTT
>CAYJHL010000308.1:0-1819 GCA_964369585.1 uncultured Treponemataceae bacterium
TGCACAATGGACGGCAGTGCCGACCTTTTAAGGGGATTTACGATATATCCATAAATTAAAGTGTATATCCATTTAGGTATCCAAGCTCAAAATATACAGTGTTTGTGTGAGTTATAAACGTTTCAAATATGATATATGGAGGCATAATGGCAAAAGATAGGAGCATTTTCCCACTAAGATTAGAAGCAGAAACCACGACAATGATTAAGGCATTATACGAAAGTGACAACTGTTCCAGCCAAACAGAATTTATAAAAAAAGCCATAAAATTCTACATTAGCTACCTTACAACAAACAAAGAAACAAATTTTTTGAACCCTATGATTTTAAATGCGATAAAGTCTGCAATTATAGAGTCAGAAAATAAGAACTCGTCAAACTTATTTAGGCTCGCAGTAGAAACAGGAATAATGATGAACATTATGGCTTATGGTTTAGAAATAACAGATGAGCAGTTGAAACAAACCCGAGCAAGAGTGATCAAAGAAGTTAAATCAAGCAGAGGGCAAGTGTCGTTTGAGAAGGCAGTATCACATCAAAGAGGTGATGATTAATTCCAAAATTAATATTAAAGTGTCCGTATATTAAAGCTAAGGCGAAAGCTTCACACAAAGCAAACTTAGTGAAATATATAGGCACAAGAGATGGCGTTCAAAAAGTTAGCTTTGATAAAAAGGAAAACTATGTCGGATACATTGCAAATCGTCCACGGGTAGAGAAACTTTCTACTCATGGACTTTTTACATTTGGAAATGACAAAGTAAATCTTTCAGAGGTGACAACAGAAATTAAAAACCATAATGGAAATATTTGGACACCAATAATTTCTCTAATGAGAGAGGATGCCGAAAAAACAGAATACAATAACGCAAAGTCGTGGAAATTGTTATTAGAGCAACAGGCGATGAATATTGCAGATAGCCTTAAAATTTCACATCACAATTTCAAATGGTATGCCGCATATCACGATGACGAGAAACACCCTCATGTTCATATGATATGTTATTCCACCAACCCAAAAGAGGGCTACTTGACTAAAAGAGGCATTGAAAAAATAAAGTCTAAGCTTACAAATGAGATTTTCAAACAAGAGTTAACTTCACTATACAGAGAAAAAACTATCCGTAGAGATGAATTAAAGGCGCAATCAAAAATAGCATTAGAAAAGCTTAAAAATGCAAAGATAAGTCCTAAGATTGAAAATATGCTGTTAGAACTAAAAACTCAGTTGATAAGTACAACTGGTAAAAAAGTCTATGGCTATTTAAAACCGAACCTCAAAGAGTTAGTTAATAGGATAGTCGATGAGCTTGAAAATATTGATGAGGTGAAAGCTTGCTATAACTTATGGCATGAAACACAGGAAGAAATAATACAAAGCTATTCAGATAAAGAGCTAGAAAAACTTCCTCTATCACAGCAAAAAGAATTTAACTCAATTAAAAATATGATTATAAGAGAGGTCTTAAATGATAATGTTATAGAAGAAAATAATATGGCTGAAAACTTTGCTCCGTCAGCTTTAGGGATATTCAAAAATATATTTAAGTTGTTTGAAAACAAGTTACCTTGTGAGCAAAATCAAAACAATAAAATTGACAGTAAACTAATTCAAAAGATGAGAGAAAGGAAATTAGCCATGGGACAAAAATTAGATGTGAAAGGACTGAAACTTTGAAATATATTCATTTTACAGATGAGCAAAAACGACGAGCAAATAGTGCAAACTTGGAAGACTTTTTAAGGACTAAAGGTGAAAAACTTATAAAATCAGGTCGAGAATTTAGGCTTGAAAGTGATAAAAGTATAACTGTCCGTG
>CAYJHL010000309.1:0-1814 GCA_964369585.1 uncultured Treponemataceae bacterium
TACCCTTACACACATAAAAAAGGCTTTCCGAAAACGGAAAGCCTTTCTAGCTATATGCTTAAGTTAATTCATTAAGAATTAAAGAGCAATTTTAGCTTTAAGTGTGATTTCACCTTTACTTTCAGTTTCTGTTTTTTTAGGATCAATACCATCAGCTCCTGCTTCTGTAGTTGTGAAATACGCATCTGCCCATGCAACAGTGAATGTTGTGTTAGAAACTGCTCCTGCAATATCAACTGCAATTTCTGGTTTGAATGTTGTAGTTGTTTGATATTCATTAGGGTTATTTTTTGCATCTAAGCCCTTTGATGTAGCTTTTGCATAATCAAATAACATACCAGCTTTTGGAGTTACTGTCATATCCCCAACAGCTATATCATAACTTGCAGCTAAACCAATTTGCATTGGTTCTGGAATAACAAAAGCATCAGGATCGCCACCTGTTAAGTATGCATGATTTTGAGCTTTAGGAGAAAGGTTTGCATAGAATAAACCATATGCTTTAAGCCCAGGAACAATTTCGCCTGTGTAAACATTAAGCATTACAGGAAGGTTTGTATCCAATTTTGTTTTTGTTACGAAATCATCTTTGCCATCTAGGTCAAGATCCATTTTTATATCTTGTTCTACAAAGTTAAGGTTTGTCCAAATTGAAACACCAGGGAGAAGATTTGTATCGTCTTCATCTCCACCATCTTTCATATATACAAGATCATCATCGCCATAGAAGTCATCAAGAAGTGATTGTGCATCTTCTGATTCACCCCAACGATATGCTACACCAATACCTACATTATTTGTTAAAACTGTGCCTTCATCAGTGATAGGGTTGTTATCATTTCTATAATTATATGCTACAGCAGGTACAATTGAGTTTGTTTCAGAGAGGTTAAATACATAGTCTGCACCTACAAATATTTGAGAATCACCTTTACCAAAACCTTTAGGCGCATCTTCTCCGCTCAAGATATAAGAACCACCAAGGCCAACGCGAAGGTTTTCAACACCAGTAAACTCTGCATAACCACCAATAGCATATTGGTTTGTCCAGTATGTGTTGCTATCTGTGTCAAATACAACTCTGTAGTATCTTTCACCATCTTGTAAAGCGTTATAAGCAACTACTGTGTCTGTATCATCTTCATGAAAATATGAAACATTTGGACTATTGTCACCATTTGAACCATCAGAAGTAATAAGAGTAAAACTTTCTACGTGTCTGTTTCCTGTTCCGTTGTTTGAACGAATAGAACCTTCAATGTTAAACATATCGTTTGCATAACCAACTACGATACCTTGATCAAAGCCAGTTTCTGCATTTGGATTTTCAACCATTCCATAACCTGGATCTGAATCGCCATTGTCATAGTTTAATGCGTTAGGGAAAAGAATATCGCCACTGTAATCGAAGTCACCACTTGTAATACCTACATAGATATCATTAATGTGAATTTTTGCAACATCAACTTTTACTTCTGATCCGTTAATAGCTGGAATACCATTTGGAACATCTGTTGAGATTTCTGTGTCACCATCTACTAAAAGAACAAGTTCACCCCAAACGCCTGAGCCTGATGTTGACTTTGTCATATCTCCAGGAAGAAGATTGATAATCAATTCAACATCAGTTTCGTTTTCAAAACCTGTTTGTTCTGTGTCAAGGTCGTATCCCCAAGTTACTGATGCTTCACCAGAGAAGTCAACCATGTCTGCACTTGCTACTGGTTCTGCAGCAAATCCTGAGAACACAACAGACAAAGCAATTAATACTGTTAAGAGTTTTTTCATTTAATAAAACCCTCCTCGTTTTTTTT
>CAYJHL010000310.1:0-1809 GCA_964369585.1 uncultured Treponemataceae bacterium
ATTGTACACAACATGGCTTTAATTTTTCTTAAACAAATATAAATTTTTTATAAACAAAGGGGAGGAGGTAATGAATAATTAACAATTAGATTGAAAAAAATGAAAAGTATTTCTAAAAGTATATACAATTATAAAATTTTAGAAATACTTTTCAAAAATTTTATAAAAATTACCATTTTTAGCTTTACTTTTCTAAAACTTTGAAGTATACTAAGGTTATAAAGAGGTATGTATGATATATCGAAAAGAATATGTAGACCAACTTATTAGTCTCAAAGATAAAGATCTTATAAAAGTTGTTTCGGGAATCAGAAGATGTGGTAAATCAACTCTTTTTGAAATATTTAAGCAATATCTTTTAAGCTCAGGTGTTGAAGAAAATCAAATTCAATCAATAAACTTTGAAGATATTCGCTTTGCCGATTTATGTGACTATAGAAAAATGTATGAGCATATTATAGAAAATCTCAATCCGAATAGAAAGAATTACATATTTTTAGATGAAATTCAAAATGTTGCAAGTTTTCAAAGGGCAGTTGACAGTTTGTATATTCAGAAAAATGTCGATTTATACATTACAGGATCAAATGCTTTTATGTTATCGGGCGAATTAGCAACACTGTTGTCCGGCAGATATATAGAAATAAAAATGATGCCTTTATCCTTTATTGAGTATTGCCAAGAGTTTAAAAATGTACACGCTTCAGATTTATACGCAAAATATATTTCAAACAGTTCATTTCCTTATACTTTGTACCTTGAAGATAATGCAAAAAATATTCGAGATTATTTAGAAGGTATTTACAGTACCATTATTGTAAAAGACATTGCCGATAGAAAAAAGCTTATTGATACAGTACAACTTCAAAGGGTTATTCGATTTTTAGCAGATAACATTGGAAGTCTTGTATCCATAAAAAAAATTGCTGACACCATGACAACCGACGGTCAAAAAATTTCAACCCACACAGTAGATGATTATATACAGTCACTCACAGAAAGTTATGTGTTTTATCCTGCTACTCGATATGATATTAAAGGAAAAGAGTATCTCAAAACAGGTGCTAAATATTACATTGCAGATGTTGGCTTGCGTTATTTTTTACTGGCAGATAGAAAGCAAGATTACGGGCATATTTTAGAAAATATTGTTTATTTAGAATTGCTTCGCAGGGGTTATCAAGTATATATTGGAAAAGTTGATAATTTAGAAATTGACTTTGTTGCAATTAAAGGTGCTACGGTTGAGTACTACCAAGTGGCTTTAAGTGTAATGGATGAAAAAACCTTGGAGAGAGAACTTTTATCGTTAGAAAAAGTAAATAATCATAACCCCAAGTTTTTATTAACCATGGATAATGTTCCCCACACAAATCATAACGGTATTATGCAAATACACGCTTTAGAATGGCTTTTAAATAATTCCTAGTTACGAATGCCTAATTTGGTAGGTAGAGGAATAGAGTTTTGTGAAAAGCCTATCCCTCTGCTTTTGACCATTTTCTTTTATTCACTTGCCAAGGCCTCCACTGGGTCAAGCTTTGACGCTTTTGATGCTGGGTGATACCCAAAGAATACGCCAACAAAAACACTGAATAAAAAGGCAAGTAAAACGGCAATCCACTGTATGCCAAATACCCAACCGAGTACTCTTGTTGCAATAAAACTTAAGATAAGCCCAAGTATTATTCCAAGAGATCCTCCAATAAGGGTAATTGCAGCAGATTCTACCAAAAACTGGCTTCGAATAGCGAAGGGTGTTGCACCCAATGCTTTTCTAATACCTATTTCTTTTTTGCGCTCTGTTAC
>CAYJHL010000311.1:0-1802 GCA_964369585.1 uncultured Treponemataceae bacterium
TCCGTGTGCAACAATATGATGGAAGTTATGCGTATACACGAGACGGTTCTTTTAAGATTGACTCAACAGGACAATTGGTGACAAATAATGGTCATAGAGTTATGCCTGAAATTATTATGCCAGACAACTTTATTATTGACTCACTCAATGTAAGTCAAGACGGTAGGGTAACAGTGAAAGTTTCAGGTAACGATGAACCACTCCCAGTAGGACAATTAGAATTGTATCGATTTCCAAACTCACCTGGTTTAGAAGCTGATGGACAAAACCTTTTTGTTGCAACGAATGCATCAGGGGGCGCTATACCTGGTCAACCTGGATTTGATGGGTTTGGTGAGTTACAACATAAGTTCTTAGAAATGTCAAATGTGTCAATTGTAAATGAAATGACACAGATGATTGTTGCGCAAAGAGCGTATGAGTTTAACTCAAAAGCTATCCAAACAAGTGACAGTATGCTCCAAGTAGCAGCTGGACTAAAGAGGTAAGAAGCAATTCCTAATGCCTAATTCCTAATGATAAGCACCTTTTTACTTTTGTATTAAGGTGCTTTTTTTGCTTGTAACACCTGTAACTTTTTTTAAACGCGAATTGTTTGTTATATATCATTCTTCTCTTTTGTCCGAATACCTACCAGTTTTTTTATATTTAACTATATTATTAAATTTTTCTCTTGACAGAAAGAAATTTTGTGCTATAAGATAGAGTATAGGAGAATTAAATGAAAGTAGTTTTAGTTGGAGCAGGTAGTGCTCAGTTTGGTTGTGGAAGTCTAGGAGACATCTTTTGTAGTAAAGAATTACAAGGCAGCGAAGTTTCACTCCTTGATATAAATGCAGAAACCTTAGACAAGGTATACAAAGTTGCAAAGTCTTTTGTTGAAGAAAAGAAACTTGACTTTACTATAACAGCAACTACAAATAGAAAAGAAGCTTTCAAAGGAGCTAACTTTATTATTTCTTCTATTGAAGTAGGAGACAGATTTAAGCTTTGGGACGAAGATTGGAAAATTGCCATGCAATACGGTTTTCATCAGGTATATGGTGAAAATGGTGGACCTGGGGGAATTTTTCATGCATTGAGAATTATACCACCAATTTTAGAAATAGTAAAAGACGCTATGGAAGTCTGTCCTGATGCATATATTTTTAACTATTCTAACCCAATGACTGCAATTTGTACCACGGTTAATAGGGTTTTTCCTCAAGCTAAATTTATAGGTATGTGCCATGAGATTGGGTGGCTGTATCGCTGGCTTCCAAAAATGCTTAATACCCCAGTTGAAGATTTACATTTTAGAGCAGCTGGACTTAATCATTTTAGTTGCATGCTTGAGTTAAAAAATATAAAAACAGGACAAGACCTTTATCCAGTAGTTTTAGAAAAAGCAAATGCATTTTTTGAAAAAGAACCTGGTTATTCAGATTTATTAGATATGTTTCGCAAAACGGGCAAGGTAGAAGAAACTGAAAAATATGCAAAAGAAAATTCAAATATTGAAAGTAACTATACATGGGCAGATAGAACTTTATTGAAATTTATACTTGAAACATACAAGCTCTTACCCATTACAACCGATAGCCATTTTGGAGAATATATTTCTTGGGCATGGGACGTTGCAGATCATAAGGGTATTCTTGATTTCTATGAATATTATAGAACATCCCTTCCAAATAGGCCTGCTGAAATTACTTTAGAAACTCACGAAAGAGCTGCTCCAATTATGGATGGAATTATTAGTAATGCTGGTTTTGAAGAAGCTGCAGTAAACATTCAAAATAATGGATTAATTGAAGATCTTC
>CAYJHL010000312.1:0-1795 GCA_964369585.1 uncultured Treponemataceae bacterium
TTATAGCTATGGTTGTTCGAAAAATGCCATATACCGTTCGTTCGGGAAGTGCATTCTTACACCAAATGGACCCAAGTGTAGAAGAAGCATCAATTAGTTTGGGTGTGTCTCCTATGAAAACGTTCTTTACTATGACAGCACGTTTAATGGCACCTGGATTGCTATCTGGTGCGATTTTGAGTTGGATTACCTGTATTAATGAGCTTTCTTCATCTGTAATGCTCTATGCAGGAAGAACAAGTACAATTTCTGTTGCAATATACACAGAAATCGTTAGAAATAGCTACGGAACGGCTGCAGCCCTTGCTTCCATACTAACTCTAGCAACGGTGACAAGTTTACTTATCTTTATGAAAGTAAGCAAAGGCAAAGTTTCTGTTGTGTAGTAAATAAGAAAAAAAAATAAAGTAAACTTCTAATGATATGCATTGTAATATTGTTAGAAGTTTTTTTTATAGACAGGTATCATAAGTTATTGTATACTATTACATAATCTTTTTTTAACAACCATAGGAGAAACAATGGATTTCAGTCTAAATAATGTACTTTTTGCACTCGGCTTAACCGTATTTGCAGGCCTTGCAACAGGAGTTGGAAGCCTTATTGGCTTTTTTTCAAAAAAGTTTAATCCAAAGTTTTTATGCATTACACTTGGCTTTTCTGCTGGTGTTATGATATACGTTTCTTTTGTAGAAATTTTTGTTAAAGCACGCGACTCACTCGCCCTTGTTTATTCCGACAAAACAGCCTATATTTTTACCGTAATTGCTTTTTTTGTGGGTATTGGAATTATTGCCCTTATAGATAAGCTTATTCCAAGTGAAGCAAATCCACATGAAATTGGAGAATTAAAAAAATACCATAGCGGTGCATTTTGCCCATTTCCCCTTCAAAAAGATCATCCACATACAGAAATGCAAGAAAATGAAGAATCGCAAGTAAAAGCAAAAAAACTTATGCGCATGGGTGTATTCTCAGCGCTTGCTATTGGTATCCATAACTTTCCTGAAGGGCTTGCAACCTTTATGAGTGCCCTTACAGATCCAACGCTTGGTATTAGTATTGCAGTTGCTATTGCAATTCACAATATCCCAGAAGGTTTAGCTGTTTCTGCCCCAATTTACTATGCAACAAAAAATAGAAAAAAAGCATTTTTACTTTCGTTTGCCTCTGGCTTAGCAGAGCCAATTGGGGCCCTTGTTGGCTTTTTTATTCTTCGCCAATTTATGAACGATGTAACATTTGGCCTTATATTTGCAGCCGTTGCAGGAATTATGGTATACATTTCACTCGACGAACTTTTACCAACCGCAGAAGAATACGGCGAGCATCACCTTACAATTGGCGGTCTCATCGCCGGTATGATTGTCATGGCGATAAGCTTATTGATGTTTGCGTAATGTAATGTATAATTAGTTTAACAATTCAATAATTCTCACATCAATATTTCGCTCATTCCATAAACTTTCTTTTTCCAATAAGTATTTTTGCGAAAGTTCGGCTTCGCCGAGTTCTTTTGCACACATGCTTGCATACTCAAGAGCTTCAGGATATATATGCATAGATTTTGAAAGTGGATTTTCTAACAGTGCTTGCCAATAATCAAGTCCTGTAGCATAGTCCTCTGCTACGGTATGAAGACTAGAGAGTAAATACATTGTCCACAGGTCTTGTGGAATAATCTCTTGTATGCCAAGAATATAGTTTTTTGATGTATCCATAACATATTTTGCATCTTCGCCATGTTCTAGCATTGCAATAATTTCATAAAACACTTGCATTCTGGTTTTATAAT
>CAYJHL010000313.1:0-1794 GCA_964369585.1 uncultured Treponemataceae bacterium
TTCATTGACATTATGTATACAAATCAGTATACTGAATGAAATAAAAAAATTAACGGAGAAATAACGTGAAAAAAGTTTTAAGCGTATTAGTTATTCTTTTACTCGTAGCAGGCGTAGTGTTTGCTGGTGGAGCAAAAGAAGAAGTTGTAATTAACGGAGCTGCAGATTTAGCAGGTAAAAAAATTGGTGTTCAAGCAGGAACAACTGGTGAATACTGGGTAACAGACAATGTTGCAGATGCAAAAATCAGTGCATTTAAATCAGGTATTGATGCTGCTCTTGACCTAAAAAATGGTGCAATTGATGCAGTTGTTTTGGATGAACTTCCAGCAAAAGAAATTGTTGCAAGAAACGACGATTTAATGATTGTAACAGATCAATTTGCTCGTGAAGAATATGCAATTGCTGTAAAAAAAGGAAATACAGCTCTTCTTAATTCTATCAATGCTACAATTGCAGAACTTCAAGCAAACGGTGGCTATGAAGCTTTAGTATTAGCTTTTATGCCTACAGATGGAAACATTGTAATTCCTTCAGTAGAAGCTACAGGTTCTAATGGAACAGTAACATTAGGAACAAATGCAGCATTCCCTCCTTTTGAATATGTTGAAGGTACAGAAGTTGTTGGTTTTGATATTACAATGGGTCAATACATTGCTAATGATTTAGGAATGGCACTTGAAGTACAAGATATGGCTTTTGACAGTCTTATTGCTGCTGTAAGCTCAGGTGTAATTGACTTTGTAGCTGCAGGTATGTCTGTAACAGAAGAAAGAAAAAAGAATGTTGACTTCTCTCTTCCTTACTATGCATCAGAACAAGTAATCATTGTAAGAAAATAAGTTTTCTTATGACAAAAAGACCCTATTGTGTTATAATTAATGCAATGGGGTTTTATTATTTTAAATACATAAACTCATTATACTATTGCCGTTTTATGCTTTGCGTAAAACGGCTTAAACAAGAAAAGCTGAAAAATTGATATTTTTCTTGCCTTTTTTAGGAGAACAAAGTGTTTCAATCATTTTATGACACAATTATAGCTGGGGACAGGTGGATGCTTCTTTTTGAAGGGTTGGGAATAACTCTTTTTATAGCAATTACGGCCATTGCAATTGGTACCGTTTTAGGCGCATTATTTGCCATTATGAAGATTTCTAAGAATCCGCTAGCTCGAGGTTTTGCAACATTATATACTACCGTTATTCGAGGAATTCCACTTGCAACGCAATTAATGATTTTTTACTTTGTTATTTTTGCTCCTTTAGGTATGGATAGATTAGTGGTTGCAATTCTTGCATACGGGATCAACTCCGGTGCCTACTGTACCGAAATTTTTAGGGCAGGAATACAGGGCGTAGATATTGGCCAAATGGAAGCGGGACGCTCTTTAGGTCTTACCCGATGGCAAACGTTGATAAAAATTATTTTTCCACAGGCTGCAAAAGCTGTTCTTCCAACCTATACAAGTGAATTTATTGTTTTAGTAAAAGAAACCTCAATTGTAAGTTTTATTGCTGTAATGGATTTAACAAAGGCTGGCGATATGATCCGAAATGCAACGTATAATGCTTGGTTTCCTCTTATTAGCTGTGCTGTACTTTACTTGATTATGACTCTTGGCTTAACAAAACTTTTTGCAGCTCTTGAAAAGAAAATGGCAAAAAGTGATAGGGGGTAAGGTATGGATATGATTGAAGTAAAAAACTTAGACAAACATTTTGGCGAATTACATGTGTTAAAAGATATTACAGAAACTATTAAACAAGGGCAACGTGTTGTTGTTATTGGTCC
>CAYJHL010000314.1:0-1788 GCA_964369585.1 uncultured Treponemataceae bacterium
CGAATGGGGTTACTCAAACAAAGTTTGTGAAATGGCTAGAGTAATGGCAAAATAATGTCGTAAATCCATCTTCCATGATGGATTTACTTACCGAGTTTTACTTTGTAAAACTCGTGTATTATTTACTAAAGGGTGCCTTCCATGGCACTCTTTTTAATTTTAAAAGATTATGTGATATTTTAAATTTTTTGAGAGGGCAGTCTTAGGGTTGCTTTTTTTTATTTTTAAATTTTTGGTTACATTGATTTTTGGCTTTTTTTAGGTTATACTATTCATATAGTCTTTTTGTATGGCTATATTTATTTTTATTTAAGGATGTATTAAACCTATGAACAAAAAAGCTTTTTTGTGTACTTTCGCCTTTGTTATGAGTTTTATTTTAGCATCTTGTAATTCATTATGGAGAGTACAAGATGGCACCAGTATTTCAATGCATATAGATTTGCAGGAGTTGGTAGGCAGTGGTTCTACAATGCCAGTTGCTAACGCTCCATCGGTAATTGATGGAGATGATGACGATGATGATGGAGCAGAATTACGCTTAACAGCTTCCATATTTAGTGCTAGTACCGGTAAAGAAATTGCAACGCGGGATTTCTTTATTGATGGCTTTGATGATGTATTTGAAGAAAATATTGAGTTTGGAAATATTCCGCAATATTCAACCGTATATGCTACCTTTACCATTGAAGAGTTTTATAATGGTTCTTGGATTTTTGTATTTAAATCTCGCTCTCCTGATACTAAACTGTCAAAAAAGGAAGTAGAGCTTACTACCTATCCAAATGCTGCTTTTTTGAATTATGAGCCTGGGGCTGCAGAAAACACAAGTAGAAGTGCGGGCTTAACTTCATTTAATGCCGCAACTCGGTTTAATGATGCAATAGATTTATTAAAGAGTACAGGCTCTTTTTTGCCTGATGCTACTATTTATGTAATGCAAGCAGTAAATGTTGAAAATACTGATACAACCATTGGTGTTAAAGCAAGCGATGGTGGGCGTTTATTAGACTTAGAAGGTGTTACTATACGGCGGCAAATTCCTACATATCCCATTTTTGAAGTAACAACTGGAAATAGTTTAACACTAAGTGGGGCCATACTTGAAGGAGACTCATGGGCAAGTGCTCCTTTAATTAGTGTAAGTGGAACTGATACAAGTAGTGGTTCTGAAGTTAGCTCTACAGTATCTCTTATTGATGGAACAATACTACAAAACAATGTAAATTATGGCGGAGGATCCAGTGATACTGCCGGTGTTGATGTTTTAAATGGTGCTAAGCTTATTATGGAGAATAGTGCTATTATAAATAATATGGTAATTATACCGCACAGTGCGGCAGGCGTTAATATTGGCGAATATCCTGACGACCGTGCAATATTAGAGTTGCGAGGCGGGTACGTATTTATTGATGGCAATATTACCGATGACAGAATTGCTGCGAACGTGTCTTATTTTCTTGGAGAAGATCCTATAGAAAAAACTGTTTTTCCAGTGCAAGTTACAGGAAGTCTTGATGCAAGTAGTAGAATTGGACTTTTACCTTTTGGAACAGAATTATACGAAAAAGTTAATTTAGCAGATGGTACAGAAATAGTGGTTTCAAATGGTGGGTCTATTAGGCTTTCAAATTTTAACTTAGATGGGCAGGGTTCAATAAAACTCGAGAATGGAAATGTAGTGTATACTCCGCCCCCAGTTGTATATATTGGTGGAAGTCTTGGAGATGATTCAAAAGATGGACTCACCGAAGGAAGTCCTGTAGCTTCTTTTGCTCGTGCGAAAGA
>CAYJHL010000315.1:0-1771 GCA_964369585.1 uncultured Treponemataceae bacterium
CAATAGATGGTCTTGGTAAAACGGTTCAAGATGCAATACAAGACTTATTTGATTTGCGTATTGCAGATGTCTCAGGTATGACAAATAATGCTGCAATTCTTCAAAAGGGGCCATGGAGCGATAATCTTATTGAGTTTAAAGATAGAATAAACGTGGTTTTAAATGAGCCCAATGTTCTAAGTTTAAAAGATTTAACTGTAAACGGCAAAGATTTAATGGATGCAGGTATACCAAAAGGAAAGCAAGTTGGTTATATTTTATCTGAACTACTACAACTAACAATTGATGATCCAAGTATGAACGAAAAGGAATGTCTTCTGAAAGTTGCAAAAAATCTTGTATCAAGATAAAAAAATATACTTTTCCATGCAAATATAGTCTAAAAAACTAGACAACATAAGTCTGTTTATATATCAATTAAAAAATCGCTTGACATTTCACACCTTTAGCGTTACTTTTATATTTAGGAGCATACATGAAAAAAAATATACTGCATAATGGAATTGAAATTTCATCAGTGGGTCTTGGAGTTTTTAAATCTAATGATGGTTCAGAAACAGAGAATGCTGTATCATGGGCATTAGAGTATGGATACGCTCACATTGATACAGCTATGATTTATAAAAATGAAAAGAGTGTTGGTGAGGGCATAAAAAAGAGTAAAGTAAGACGAGAGGATATTTTTCTTACAACAAAGCTTTGGAATGATGACATTCGACAAGGCAATAATGAAAAAGCATTCGAAGAAAGTCTAGCAAAATTAGATGTAGATTATCTAGATTTATACTTAATTCACTGGCCAGTTGAAGGAAGAATTGAAGCTTGGAAAGTGTTAGAAAAACTCTACGAAGAGAAAAGAGTAAAGGCAATTGGTGTAAGTAATTTTCAAATACATCATTTAGAAGAATTACTCAAAGACGCAAAAATTAAGCCAATGGTAAATCAAATTGAATCGCACCCATATTTTTGTAATCAAGAACTTATTGATTACTGCCAAGCAAATGATATTGCAGTGCAAGTTTGGAGTCCACTTGGAGGTGAAGGCGCACCTCTACTTCAAGATGAGCTTCTTAATGATTTAGCAAAAAAATATAATAAAACTACTGCTCAAATTATCATACGCTGGAATATTCAACGAAATGTAATAGTTCTTCCTAAGTCAGTAAACAAAGACAGAATTGAATCAAATCACCACGTTTTTGACTTTGAACTAAGCGAAGATGATATGAAGTCAATTAGTATGTTAAATAAAAACAAACGTGTTGGACCTGATCCCGATACCTTTGATTTTTAATAGAATTTATTTTTTTACATACATAAAAGACAGCGTTTAACACTGTCTTTTGTGTAAAACTGCTTTCTTTAAGATCTTCTCCACTTTTTAATTGACAACAATATACTTCAATGATACAATTGTAGCAACAAAAGTAGTATTTCACTTTTCTTAATTACTTTTGTTTTTGTGTACTAATTGGAGCTAGAACATTGAGCATAGATGTTAAAACTAAAAAACAATTTAAAATACTTTCTCCTTGCGGAATCTTAGGATATGGTTTTCCTGATGATTCATTTGAACTTGGGCTTCTTGAAAAACCAGATGCTATTGTTGTTGATGCAGGATCGACTGATGCGGGGCCTCATAAACTTGGTAAAGGCGTTGCAATAGTAAGTAAAACAGCCTGTAAAAAAGATTTATACAGAATTATTGAAGGCGCGAATAGGCTTGATATTCCAGTTATTATAGGATCGGCTGGTGGTAGTGGTGCAAAAG
>CAYJHL010000316.1:0-1765 GCA_964369585.1 uncultured Treponemataceae bacterium
TATTGTCATATAGTAACCTCCTAGGTTAATTTACTAATCGAGATATTTTACTAAAAAATAAGAACTTATTCAAGCGACAAAACGAGTATATGTGTAATTTTTCGGTAACAAATTCTAAAAAGATTTACCCGATAGCTTTATTTAAAACATAACCAATATCTTCTTTTATGGCAAGTGTTCTACTAGAGTAATCTTTTGGTATATAAAAATTTTCTACGTTTAAGCTTATGTAAAAAGAGTTTTCCCACATGGCATTCATTTGTAAAAATGGATATTTTATGATTCCTGGAGTATTCATCCCTACTCCCAGTTCTAAAAACAGGGTTGTAGAATCTTTACAGGCATTTAAGAAATCTTCATATCGCTTTGCAGCCGATTTCCAGCCATCGTCCTCTACAAAAGTGTCATCTTTTCTAAGGTTAGTAGTCATAGGTTTTCCACATACGGGACAATATGGAATAAGACTGCTTGGAATTTTCATGTCTTTTTGTTCTGAAACCATTTTTTCAACTATTTCTTTATTGTCATATGTTTTTTCATGGCATGGAACAGAACATTGAAAAAGTCCATAATCGCCTTGCGTATAAAAAAGCCTTTTTTTATCAAAGCCTACCTTTTGAAAAAGATGGTCTACATTTGTGGTTAGCACAAAGTAATCTTTGTCTTTTATGAGATTCAATAAATCCTTATGTGGTTTTGCCTCTATAGTGTCATATCGATTTATCATAATATGACGACTAAAATATGCCCATAGTTCTTCTAAGCTTTCATACGGCTGAAACGCTGCACTATACATATCTCTATAGCCATATTTTTCTATAAAGTCTACAAAGTTTTCAGTAAAACGAGGGCCTGAATAGGTATGGCCTGATGCGGTTGAAAAACCCGCCCCTGCCCCTACTATAATTTTATCGGCTTTGTTAATCTTTTCTCGCAAAATTGTAATACTTTCATTAAGATAATTTATCTGCATAAAGATCTTTATCCTTGTCTAAAAATACATTAAAAATAATCTTTAGGTTACTCCCAGTTTCTTTTTGCCATTGTTTTACTGTATCAACTGCAAGTTCACAAGCAGCTTCATTTGGGTAGCCAAAAACTCCTGTACTTAAACAACAAAATGCAATTGATGAGAGTTTTTGGCTACTTGCCTCTTCAAGACAGGATATATAACAATTTCGTAAATCTTCTATATTTTCATCTGATGGTTGAGCATTTGATACTATAGGTCCAACCGTGTGAAAAATACACTTTGATGGAAGATTGTATGCATTTGTTACTTTTACTTGCCCATTTGGTTCATGTTCGCCTTTCATTATTTCATTACAATCAAGCCGTACCTGAATACCTGCAGCCGTATGAATAGCATTATCAATACAACGATGTAAGGGCTGAAAGCATCCTAGCAAAACAGAATTACACGCGTTCACAATTGCATCTGCAGTAAGGCGGGTTATATCCCCTTGCCAAAGGGCAATGTTGTCGGTGTATTCAAATGTTTCTACATCAACAATCCCTTTTTCGACAGTCTGTGTCCATAAGAATGTATCTTGCAATTTTAGAAATTCATCTGAAATTGGATTTGGTTCACGAAGATTACACAATGCTTGAAAAACATTGCACCTGTTTTCATATAAAGCATCATAGTCTGATATTTTTGCTTGCTCTAAAAGGAGTGTGTCTAATAAAGTATTAAGCACACTATTTTTTTCTTCTGCGGTTGTTAAAACTTGAGGTCGTACCATACTTTAAATATACTACGAAA
>CAYJHL010000317.1:0-1761 GCA_964369585.1 uncultured Treponemataceae bacterium
AATTGCAGGAGAAAATTATTAAAAATAATCCATTTTTATCGGGGCCAATAACACCAGCATTAGTTAAATTTGTAATTCCACTTATGCTTTCCCTTATTTTACAAGCATTATATGGGGCGGTAGACCTTATGGTTGTAGGCCACTTTGGAACAGTTTCAAGCGTGTCTGCCGTTGCTACCGGTAGCCAAGTTATGCATACCATAACTGTTATTGTTACAGGGCTTACTATGGGTGTTACCGTAGCCTTGGGTCATAGTATTGGAGCAGGAGATACAGAAAAGGCAGGCGGAATTGTTGCAGGCCAAATAAAACTTTTTATAGGCGTTGCCATTGCACTCACCATAATAATGGTTGTTTTTGCAGGAGGGGCTGCAAAACTCATGCACGTACCAAAAGAAGCATACGATCAAACCGTTGAATACATTCAAATATGTTCAAGTGGAATGATATTTATAACTGCTTACAATGCGATAAGTGGAGTGTTTAGAGGAATTGGAAACTCTAAGTCTCCTTTTTACTTTGTACTCGTTGCATGTATTCTTAACATTATTTTAGACCTCGTGTTTGTAGGCTACTTTAAGATGGATTCAAGAGGGGCAGCCCTTGCAACAATTATTTCACAAGCCTGTAGCGTTGTATTCTCTCTTGTATACATTCGAAAAATCAAACTTCCGTTTAAGGTTACAAAAAAGAGTTTTAAAATGAGTCAAACGGTGTCTACCATTACAAAAATTGGGGCTCCCATATCACTACAAGACTTTTTAATTCAAGTGTCTTTTTTGATGATTACGAGCATCGTAAACTCCCTCGGTTTAGTTGCTTCTGCAAGCATTGGAATATCTGAAAAACTATTTATATTTTTAGCAATGGCGCCAATGGCCTTTATGTCTGCAATTTCAGCATTTACCGCACAAAACATGGGTGCAAAACAAGAGCAAAGGGCAAAAGACGCATTAAAAGTTGCTATTAATATATCATTTGGCTTTGGAGCATTTATTTTCCTTGCACTAGTATTTAGGGCTGAGTGGCTTGCAAACATCTTTACAAACGATGAAAGCGTAATAAAGTCTACTGCTAGTTACCTTCGAGGAACTTCGGTAGAGTATCTAACAGCACCATTTTTGTTTTGCTTACTTGGCTTTTTTAATGGCTGTGGTAGAACAACCTTTGTAATGGCACAAAGCTTAATTTCGGCATTTATTGTGCGTGTTCCATTATCGTTCTTTTTGAGTAGAATTGAAGATACAAGCATGTTTATTATTGGTTGGGCTGTACCGCTTTCTGCAGTCGTGAGCCTTGCAATGTGTTTAGTGTACTATACAAAGATTAAGGGAAAGTTAAGGGCGGTGTAAATTATTAATGCATAATGGTACACTCTCAAAAAGTTGAATAGCGGTTGCGTGTACCACCTAGATTGGTCATTTTTAAACCACAGATTCCACAGATTAATAGGATTTTTACTGTTATAGTATACCACCTGGTCTGTCATAACGAGTCCTTCGACTTCGCTCAGGATAAACTCCGCAGAGGTATCTACTTCGTGGAGTGGAAAATCTTTACTTTTGCATATACCTTTGTCTAAGTAAGAATGTCAAAATTTGTAATTCCGCTTACGCTATCCCTTATTTTACAAGCATTATATGGGTCTGTTGACCTTATGATTATAGGTCGCTTTGGAACAGGCTTACAGAAAACTATTGATTTTTATACACTAAATCACTACCGACAATTTCGAGATTACCAAGGATATCTAGAATAAAG
>CAYJHL010000318.1:0-1759 GCA_964369585.1 uncultured Treponemataceae bacterium
CACTTATGGATTCAAATTCACGAATCATAAATGTAACATCAGCAGCACAAACCCCTTTTACTATAAATGCACTCAAACAAGGATTCCATTTCGAAGCAGATGAAGCGTATGCACAAAGCAAGCTGGCATTAATTATGTGGACAATAGATATGTCTAAAGAGCACCCACCAGGACCCTTATTAACTTCTGTAAACCCAAAATCTTTTTTAGGTACAAAGATGGTTCAAGAAGCTTATGGTCAGCAAGGTTATGATCTACGAATAGGCGCAGATATTCTTTATCGACTGGCTTTCTCTGAAGATTTTGTTACTTCTAATGGACTCTACTTCGATAATGACACTGGGCACTTTTCAAACCCTCATCCATTTGCCTTTAATGAAGAAGCCAGAAAAGAATTGATGGAATTGTTACAGACTTTTGTATAAATTATACCCTTACAAACTCTACTAAGACATCATCTGCAAAGGTTACAATTGTGTAGCATGGTTTTGGATTTCCATCTTTTGGTTTTCCAACACTTCCTACATTAATAAATAATTTTCCTTTTACGATTTTGCGGTAGGATTTATGGGTGTGACCAAAAACAATGATATCTTCTGCTATTGTATCTGCAATTTCTTCTTGCTTTTCAGAATCTTCTTCAAAGATATAATCGCTAATTGATTTTGGGCTACCATGTGTTAAAAGAATTGTTTTATGAAAAAGGCTCAGCGTAATAGAACGCTCCAAGTTTTTTAAGAAATCCCTATTATTGTCACTTATACCATCATTCTTCATATGAAAAGCATGCCCTTCATCATGGTTTCCCATAACGGACACAATTCTTTTTTCTTGTAAAAGATCCAAAACTTCATTATCCTTTGTACCGTAACCAACAGAATCCCCAAGGCAATACACATTCGATAAGGGTATTTTTCGATCTTCAATATCTTGCAAAACAGCTTTAAAAGCTTCAGCATTTGCATGAATATCAGATATAAAAACAACTCTATTTTCCACGTCTCCCCCCCATATCTGCACTTAAACAATTCGTAATTTGAAATTAGGCATTAGGAATTATCTTAGCAATATCGTGTCTAAACATTTTTCCATCAAAGTGCACTTTTTCAATATTTTCATACACCTTGTTTCGCGCATTTTCTATTGTGTCTGCAAGAGCAACAACATTTAGAACACGCCCGCCATTTGTAGCAAAAGATCCATCGACAATAGTTGTTCCAGCGTGCAATACTTGACAATCTATGCCATCATCAAAACTAATTGGAATATTTTTTTCATAGTTTTCTGGGTAGCCCTTCGAGGCAAGAACAACACATACCGCTTTTTCGTTTTTCCATTCAAGTTTTGTTTCGCCAAGTTTTCCGTCTACTACAGCGTTAAAAACATCAATTATATCTGTTTTAAGGCGTGGTAAAATCACTTGTGTTTCTGGGTCTCCAAAACGCACATTAAACTCTAGAACTTTTGGAATATTGCTTTTTATCATTATACCCACAAAAAGAATGCCTCGATAATCCATACCTTCTGCAATAAAACCATCTAAGGTTGGCTTTAGGATAGTATCATAAATGGTTTTATTAAGATTGTCATCAATAACAAAGCTTGGTGAATATGTTCCCATACCACCGGTATTTAAGCCTTCATCATTGTCAAAAGCACGCTTATAATCTTGGGCAGTTTCAAGTGGTACAATCGTTTTACCATCCACAAGGCAAATTATAGAAGCTTCAATTCCATCTAAAAATTCTTCTATAACAAC
>CAYJHL010000319.1:0-1757 GCA_964369585.1 uncultured Treponemataceae bacterium
GGGGTTTTCGGGGTTCCGGATACCTTCCTATCCCCCCCTCCGGGGGTTTGGCGGCGAGCAAACCCCTGCAGACGCGAACCGCTACGCGGCCCCTACAATCCCTAACGTATTTTCAATATACGGCGATGTGGTCATCTCCGCTACATTTCATCCATCGTTCGGTAAAAATCATTCACCGTTTCATCTAAACTTCATTCGTCATTTCGACCAACGTGGAGAAATCTCATTTTCAAGAGAAACCTCTCGACTGCGTATCTGAGGTGACGACCATCTGCGAAACTCGCAAACAACAGAACAATATGGATATTGTTCTGTTGTTAATATACTACTTTTTTCAATAAAATAAAAGCGCTTTTGTGACAAAATACCAAATAAAAAAGCCTGCTCGTTAACGAGCAGACTTTTATGAAAGTAGTAGCAGGCAACCTGTGTGTTGCCATGCGGGGTGGCGCCCAAGCCTTTCTAGATATTGCTATTCAACAGCAATTCTGCTATCAACTTAATTACTACTGATTGTGCCGATAAAGTTCCCACCCGAGATATTTTTCCACTGATTCAAAAAGGATATCTGCTACATGAGAGCGAACCATAGCAACATGATGTTCAAACCCATTCTGACAAATCATTTTTAAGAGGCTCCGTAAATTTTTTACTTGACAAACCGCAATTCCCCCATCCATTCCAAATGGTTTACCTACAAATTCGCCTTCCCCTAAATAAGATTTGATTTTACCTTTTGGATCATCAGTAGAAATCCTAAAAAATGACATATCTCCGGCTGCTACCTTACCTTTAATAGCTCCAAAACAACGCTCTTTCCCAAACGTTTCGCCAAGCAAGTCTAGATTTGATATTTCGATTTCGTCTCCGATAAAGCTTTTGGGATAATTACTACAATGCGTATTAACACAAAGATCTTTTTCATAGCCATAGTTATTGTTCCAGTCCAACAAAGCAGGGCTATTTTTACTTGCAAGTAAGAGTGCATACATAGAAATTGCACCACATACATCTGCTTCGCAGGCACAAGGAATTTTTAATTCACCGAGCATACTCATTGTTAAACAAGCAGCACACCCATAGTTTTCTTCAATTGAGTTCCAACATTGTATAGCAACCGCATCTACAGCATTTTGTTCACACCATTGTTCAACCGCTACTGTAAAACAGGCTTGTTTAAAAATCGAGTCCTCAGGAATATTGCTAGGAACCTTGCCGTAATTCTTAATATCTGTTATTTTATTAACTATAACAGCATCTGTTTTTGTAAAAACTGTAGTCTTAGCTAAAATTTCTGAAAGATCAACTGGTATAGTGGTTATTCCACTCTTTTGCAAGATTTTCTCACTGAACCTAACCGTTTGAAAGGCAGTAGGACGAGTGCCAATGAGCCCAACACGCATATTTTTTAGCCCATTAACAACACGGCAAATAGATGCAAAGCGAATGATATCATTTTTGAATACTTCGCTACCAACATCACAGGTGTGTTCAGTCGTATCAGTAAATGGAATATCGTACTGATATAGATTATTACATACAGAGATTTTACCACAAAAAGCGTCCCTGCGAGATTTAATATCAACTTTATCTAACTCATCATTAGAAGCTTGTACAAGAACAGGTACTTTTAAACCAGAACCTCTAATTGTTTCAACTACAGCAACCTCATCACCAAAATTAGGAAGTATTACCATTATTCCATCAATTTTATCTGCATTTTCTTTAAAAAGTTTTGCACATGAACGAGCATCTTC
>CAYJHL010000320.1:0-1750 GCA_964369585.1 uncultured Treponemataceae bacterium
TTGTGAAAAAAATATTTTGGCGAATGCTTGCTATTATTATATTTTTAATTTGGTGTATGGTTATAATCGCTAATAACTATCAAGAAGTACTTAAGAATTCCTCTCCAATAGAAGTTCTTGTGGTTAATATTGTGTATGGAGTTCCAGCAATTTTGTTTGCTCTTCTTGTTTTCTACCCAAAAAAATTTATTATCTATGCAATAGGATGTTGTTTTTTAGGACTCGAAAATATAGTGGAAGGCGCAGGTACAAATGGGATTCTAATGTACTTATTAGGGTGTGGCTTTTTCTATAGAATAGGATTTCTGTTTAAGAATAAGGCTATACCAATAATTTTTGGAATGCTACCCCTAATTGCCTTTGCAACACAGATTAGACTAGGAACAGTTGTGCTGTTAGCTTCTTTTTTGGACTTAGTGTTTGTGTGTACGTTATTTGTGCTGGGCTATGCTATATTGAAAGAAACAATATTTCGAAATATAGATATTAGAACCTTTTCTACTGTTCAAAATAAGCGGAACCTATCTTCTTTAACTCATGAAGAGCTAGACATAGTGTACGCTGTTTTAGAAGATAAAACTTTTTATGCGATAGGACTAGAAAGGAATAAAAGTGAAAGCGCCATAAAACAGTGCATGGTTAACATCTATAAAAAGCTTGATATCGAAAGCAAAAAAGAACTTTTAAACCTTCAAAAAAACGACTTATTAATTTTTCCTAAATAAGAGATAGTCACTATTTTTTAGTAATAGGCACTCATTTTAATGCTGGACTTTTTGCGTTTAGATATGTATACTGTGGAGAGGGCTTTATTTTGAAAAAATTATTTTGGCGAATGCTTGCAGTGATTTTATTCTTAGTTTGGACAGTGGTCTTTATAACGAACAACTATCTAGGTTTTCTAGAGTCAAAATCAGAACATGAAATACTTATTACTAATATCTTTTTTGCGGTTCCTTTTTTATTTTTTGGTTTGCTTATTTTCTTTCCAACAAAGTATGAATTATATGCAGTAGTTTGTTGCTATTTGGGACTAGAGGGTCTTGTTGAGGGCGGTGAACTTGCTTCTATGCTAATGTATTGCCTTGGCTGTGGTTTTGTGTATAGGTCAGGACACCTTTTTAAGAACAAGCTTATTTCAATTCTTTTATGCGTGCTTCCGATTATCGCTTTACTCACGCAGGTTCGTTTTGGCGTGGTTTTACTTTTAGCGAACTTTTTAAATCTTTTATTTATTTGTGCCTTTTTTGTATTGAGCTATGCAATATTAAAAGAGACTGTGTGGCAAAACACGAATCCTTTTAAACAAAGTTTAAGCAATAAGAAGAGAGATCTTTCAGAACTAACAGCAGAAGAAGTTGACATTGTCCGTGCCGTTTTTGATAATAGAACGTTCTATTCTATTGGTTTAGACAGAAATAAAAGTGAAAGTGCTATCAAACAATCCATGGTAAGTATCTATAAAAAACTCAATGTTGAAAACAAAAAAGAACTTTTAGATCTTCAAAATAGTGATTTACTCATTTTTCCTGAATAACTGGTTATAACTGGTTATAACCAGTTATAACCAGTTATTTTTACCTCAATTTTATCGACATTTTTTTTCATTTCATTTATAATCACTTAATTATTCTCATATTACTTTGCTTAACACACACGCAAAGAAAAATTAAAACAATTGCACACAACTAATACCACTTTTTTTATCGAGTAGGGTATCTCTGTGTAGCGAGGAGTAAAAAATGAAAAA
>CAYJHL010000321.1:0-1744 GCA_964369585.1 uncultured Treponemataceae bacterium
GTGCAAAAAAAGATATAGATCATGCTTATTGGTATAGATATCGTGATTACTTATATAAAAACATGAATTTTAACCCTGATGTAGTTAATTCTTTAGACTCAGCCACTGATGAAATGATGGACATGATCGGAAACCCAAAGCAAATAGAACCATTTTCTAGAAAAGGTCTAGTAATTGGTGATGTTCAATCTGGTAAAACCTCTACATATACTGCCTTGATTAACAAGGCGGCTGATGCAGGATATAGGATAGTAATCTTATTAACTGGAACTATAGAAAAACTTAGACGACAAACGCAAAGCAGATTAGATGAAGGCTTTATTGGTTTGGATAGTACAGCATTTATTAGAGATAATAAAGATAGTGTTACTTTAGGAGTTGGCGAGATAAACCCATCCATTTCTGGATGGGCTATAACCTCAACTTCAAGTGACTTCAACACTAATACTGCTAAACAATTAAACGGACGATTGCACGATATAAATGTTCCTGTTTTATTCGTATTAAAAAAGAATAAGAGTGTGCTTGAAAAGTTAGAACAATGGCTGAGCTTATATAATGTTTATGGAACTGATAAGAAAGTGCATATGCCTATGCTTTTAATCGATGATGAAGCAGACAACGCGTCGGTAAATACCAAAAAAGCTGAAGATGATCCTACTGCAATAAATAAGTCAATTAGAAAACTACTAAAACTCTTTATAAAATCGAGTTATGTCGGTTTTACTGCAACACCATTTGCTAATATTTTTATAAATCCAGACACAGAAGACGAGATGCTGTTGGATGATCTATTCCCACGTGATTTTATATACTCACTAAATCCTCCTAGCAACTACATTGGTGCACGTGGAATCTTCCCAGAGGATGGAAAATACCGTCACATGTTAAAATATAATGATGATTGTAGAGAAGAGATACCTATTAAACATAAAAAAGATTTTGTAATGGGAGCTATTCCATCATCTATGAAAGAAGCTATTGCATCATTTTTTATAACAAATGCAATACGTGACTTAAGAGGTCATACAACTAAACATCGTTCAATGCTGATTAATGTTAGTATTTATATCGATGTGCAAAAAAACATTGCAATCGCTATAGAAAATTATGTTAGAGAATGTCAACGTGAAATCAAAAACTATTATTTAACTGGCGAAAGTGCATTAGAGCATAATTCATTTTCTTTCCTAAGAAAGGTATATGAAAAGCATTTTGAGCCACTAAAAAGCTTAACTTTCCCCTATGAAGATATGACATATACGTGGCAGGAGATACAAGCCGTGTTATACCCTGCTGTTGCATCTATTGTGGTTAGATATGTTAATGGTGGTAATGCACCAAAAAACTTAAACTATGATGAACATGAAGAAGATGGTTTAAGATTAATTGCCGTTGGTGGATATAGCCTTTCACGTGGTTTGACTTTAGAAGGACTATGCACAAGCTATTTTTATAGAAATTCTAAAATGTACGATACACTTATGCAAATGGGTCGTTGGTTTGGTTATCGTCCAGGATATGAATCCTTGTGCCAAGTTTGGCTAACTGAGGAAGCGGCTGAGTGGTATGACTATATTTCTGAAGCGTCCGATGAATTGCGTAATGAAGTTAAACGGATGTTTGACGCTGGGCTTACTCCTAAGGACTTCGGATTGGCTGTTAGGTCGGATATAAACGCACTTTTAGTAACCGCTGTAAATAAAATGCGAACTGCCGAGAACTATATAATGAATGTGAGCCT
>CAYJHL010000322.1:0-1744 GCA_964369585.1 uncultured Treponemataceae bacterium
CTTTCAGAGCTGCAATTCCAACATATGATGCTTATGACAATACAGAAGTTACACCTGCAGACTGGGTTGTAATTTGTGAGTACGCAAATACAAACCTAGAAAAAGAGGCACAAGAAGCACTTACAGAAATAACACCGTGGATAAACGATATTTTTGCAAAAGAAGGTCTTGTTACTATTTTAGGACTTTAAATATTTCATATCCGAAAATACTAACAATTTTTTTTAGTTAAGAGTCTTCAATAAAAAGCTTTTTCCAACTTGCTTCATACGATTTTAATATATGGCTTTTTTCCAATAAAAGTTCGGTTGCATATGTAAGACCTAAGCTAAATGATTGAGACGCATCGCCTCCAAAAGAATGACAGAGTTCATGAATATATGTTGAAATAGCATTAAAAAATTTCTCTTTCTTAAAAATATTCCTCTTCAAATAAACAATTGTAACATCCCATGAAACACGAATTCCATACCTTACAATTATTGGCACTCGTTTTTTAAAAACCGTCGCCATACCATTATACACAGCGGCGTTATTAGTAATAACTCTGCGCTCAGGAATTTGAAAATCATCTCCCCAAAAATTCTTGAAAATTCTATGTATTATCTTTTCTAAAATATCAAAACATTTGTTTTCTAATTCGTCTGGCATATCATTTAATACAAACCCATTGTCTTCCTCACATTTATCTTCCAGTGATGGATATCCCAATTGTGCAAAAACACGACTTACCTTTGTATATTTTCCACCCATTAAAGAAAACCATGATTGTGCTTGTGCTCGTGCATTTTTTTCTTTGATTAATTTTATTAACGAGTGTGCTAATCACTCCATACCATGAATTAATATCTATGCGTCGTTTTGGAGTTGTATTCCAATATCGTTTCATTCTCTCTAATAGATGAAAGGCTCCCATTGGTTCAACTTGAGAGGCAAAGTTGGTAAGTTCATTTACAATATCAAATCTATATAGAGTATTTCGTTCCCGATCATTACGTTTTGAAATATTCAAATTTATCACTAAATCAAAGGGAACAGACCTAAAAAAGGAGAGCGTCGTTCTTACAAAGATAGGAAGCAAGGGACGCACGAAAGCAAATACTAAAAAGGGATTCATTGAAGGTTTTTGAATTGCATTTTTTTCATCAAAACTGTGTATATTTTTTTGAAAAAATAGCAAAACACTTTCTTGTGTTTTTACGTTTTCAAAAAAAACTAACACACTTCCAGTAAAAGGATTTACTTCTACACCAAAAACACCTTCTATATTTTCAATTGAATCTGCAATAAATACTGCAAGTTCTCTTGATAATTTTTTATTCGCCCTTAAGCGCATTCTGTTTGAAATTTGGTGAACAATAGAAAAGTTCATGATAAATCCTTAAAAATTAGTGAATAAAAAAGAGCCCCTAGTAACATAAGGCTCTTTTGCATTTTCTCTATGAGTCATTTTATGTGTTACAACAATTTAAAAGTAAAGTAAAATACTTATGCTTTTTTTGTTGTTGATTTTTTTCTTTCGTCTGCAACTTGTTTTGCTTCAGCTACAACATCATCTACATCTTCTTTTACTGTTGCAAGTTTACTTTTGATACAATCAGCTGCATCCATACCACGGCTTAATGCGCCTGCTGCTAGCCCATTAACATCTACATTTCCACGGCGGATAATTTCTCTACCAGCTAGTCCTACTGCTACACCTGCTCCAAAAAATAGAGCTCCTCTTACAAAACCGTTCATAGTA
>CAYJHL010000323.1:0-1732 GCA_964369585.1 uncultured Treponemataceae bacterium
GTTTCTAAATTCATTTCATCTCTCCCTATGGTAAATAATTTCTCGGCTCTACTCGTTCTCCATTTACCCTTACTTCAAAGTGTAAATGATTGCCTGTGCTTGTTCCTGTCGAACCTATCTCTGCTATTTTTTCTCCTGCTGTTACTGTCTGCCCAGCCGTTACAAGATTTTTAGAGTTGTGGGCATAGAGCGTTTGAAGTCCATTTCCGTGGTCTATCATTACAAAATTTCCATAATCAGACTGATATTTTGAAACAATTACCGTGCCACTCAAACTTGCATAAATCGGTGTGCCGTACGGTTTTCCAATATCTATTCCACCATGACCGCCCCATACTCCTGTTATGGGGTGAAACCTCCCACCAAACTCACTTGTCACGCTACTTCTCCAATCGGCAACAGGTTCTACAAAACCTGTCAGTCCTACTATCGGAACGGCAATAGGCACTCCGTTTGCTATATAGTCGTATATAGTTTGAATGTTAGTCTTGTCTTCGTCCGTGACCATAGTTTTATGATTTTTCTCTATATTTTCATAGACATTATCATCAGTAAAATTGTTTTCAAAAGTTAATATCACCTCTTTGCTTTTTTCTGTGTCGTCAAAATATAGAGTGAAAAATATGGCTTTCATCATGGTTTTATCATAAATGACAGCAGAATTTTCTATTACCTCAAAGTTTTCACGCACGTTAATTATATTTGTTTTTGTGGTGCTGTCTATACTCTCTGGTATGATTAATTCGCTATTAAACGATAAATCTATCACAGTACTTACTTGCTGTGATGCTCCCGATGCCATGGCAAATATAGTTATGATGATTAATAGCAGCGGTGCAAAAATGGCTAGAAATATCCACCCAATGACTTTTCTCGCCTTTTTATCTGTTGCTAAAGCAGTTGCTGCTTTTACAAGTATCGCTGTACCTCCAGCCATTAACGTCCACCGCCACTTCCAAATAGTTTTTCTTTATATTTCGGAGCATGAACAGATAAGTTGTACCTTTCACTTCCACACTTAAACAAGCAAACACCTCTTTCTGGGAACTTAATTAAGTTGTATTCTGATTCTTCAAGTTGTAATGTGTCAAGGTAAAACTGCTTATCTATTGTTCCAGCATGAAATAAAAACTGATGTGTGGGGATTGAGAAAAGTGGTTTTGTAAACTCTGCAATTTCTTTTATGGCGAAGTCTTCGAGGTTTTGTGAGCTAAGCACCACTGCTGAATCTTTCTTCCTAACCCTTTTCATAAACCCTCTGATATATTCAATAGCCACCATATTTGTGAGGAATAAATATAATTCGTCTACTGTCATCACAGTATTTCCCTCGGTCAAAAGCTTGTTGCTCATATATGAAAGCACGTTAAAGAGCATTGCGTTTTTAATGTTTTTGCTTGCAGATAACAGTCCTTTCACTCCAAAGACTATAAATCTATCAGATTTAATATTCGTGTGACCATTAAAAAACTGGCTCTCTGCACCTTTACATATTGAATTTAAACCGAGCAGTATTTCTGCTAAAGTTTCCTTGCTATATAGATTTTTTTCATCATAGTCAGAATGTTCTTTTTCAATTAGTTCATATAAATCGGATAAAATGGGGTAGTCAGATTCATTAAGCCTTTTAAAATTTGTGCTATCCGAAATCTCGAAATTTTGATATAACTTAGATAACAACATCTCTATTACATCAATATGCTTGTCGTCAAAATCTTTGTAACTTCTAAAA
>CAYJHL010000324.1:0-1722 GCA_964369585.1 uncultured Treponemataceae bacterium
AATACAGTGATACACCAAACGATGAACTTGATGCATTTTTTAATCTTTTTGTAACTTTTGCAAGCATGCAAAACGCAAACAAAAGGGATGCAGAGCAAGATGCTCTTGACTTGCAACTTGTAGCATTATCTACTTTAGCAGACATTATGCCATTAAAAAATGAAAACAGAATACTTGTTCGAAAAGGTTTAGAGTCAATGAACTCAGGAAAGCTTAGACAAGGCTTAACAGAACTTTTTCAACGATTAGACTTACTTGGAAAACCTGTAACAGCAACAACACTTTCTTGGAATGTTAATCCAGTGGTTAATGCATCCGGTAGATTAGGCAAGCCAGATTTAGGCGTACATTTATTAACTGAAAAAGATGCTTCTATGCGAGATTCTTATGCTCAACAAATTATTGACTTAAACACTCAGAGAAAAGACTTAGAAAGTGAAGCTTTAATTATTGCAGATGATAAAGCATATAAAAGTTTAACACAATATAAAGAAAAGCTCGTTGTTGCCGTTGATGAAAGAATACATACTGGGGTTACAGGTTTAGTTGCCAACAAGCTTGCGAAAAAATTTAAAGTTCCGGCCATTGTAATTACTTATGTTGATGAAAATAATGCAGTAGGTTCAGTTCGCTCATCATGCGGTGTAGAAGTATTAGGTATTCTTCATTCATGTTCAGACCTTTTTTCAAATTATGGAGGTCACGATTTTGCTGCAGGATTTAGTTTTGCAAAAAGTTCGCTGAACGAACTTTTATATCGTTTTGAAATGTATACTGACAAAATTGAGCTAAAATCATCTGATGATGAAAAAATTGTAATTGATGCAGAGCTTCCGCATAGTTTTATGACCCCAGATACAAAAAAAATAATAGAGCGCTTTGAACCTTTTGGAGCAGAAAATCCGCCACTTTCACTATTATGTAAAAAAGCAAAAATAGTAGATGCAAATGTAATGGGGAAAGGCGAAAAGCTTCATTTAAAACTTACGCTCGATTGTGGGAAACATAAGTGGCCAGCAATTTTCTGGGGTGAGGCAGAGCGCTTAAACAGAGACTTTGCTGTTGGCGATTTTGTTGATATTGTTTTTTCGATGGATCAAAATATTTTTAATGGTTCAGTTACACAGCAGCTTATTTTACAAGACTGCATAAAAAGCGAAACGTAGTATACAAAAAGGAAGAGGAACATGAAAAAAAAGGTAGTTATTATATTACTTATACTTGCGAGCACCTTCTATCTTTATTCAAATGATGGCGTTACCATTACGTATACTGAGGAAGCGTACCCAGGAGATGCAATTATCATAAAGGCTAAAATTGATAAAAAGCATACAACTTTTGAATCCTATGCAACCTTATATGCATCGGGTGTAGCAAAAAAGCTTGTTGAAGTAGATTTATACAAAGTTAAAGATTATGAATACTCTGCAATAATTCCATTATCGTCTTGGTATGAAAGCGGTAATTTTTATATTACTCTTTCTTATAGTACAAGCGTACAAGACTTAAAAGAAATCAATTTACCTATTAAAATGCTACATAAAGATTTTATAGAGGAAACGCTCTATTTAGATTCTACAAACACTGCAGTTAAAACTGATGACTCAGAAGAGCGGATGAAGCAAATTGAAGAACTTAATAAACTACTTGAAACAATAAATACAGATGCAATTCGCTTTGTTGGAACCTTTATTCATCCTATAAAAAATGTGTATCATACCT
>CAYJHL010000325.1:0-1722 GCA_964369585.1 uncultured Treponemataceae bacterium
CTTGCGCTATGTTTTTATTTTTTATTTCAACAACACCTGTTTGTGGCTCTGTTGGCTTTCCATCTTGATTATCTCTATATCTTGAAACAGATAATGTACCATTTCCGAAAAAAGGTTCTAAATCCCATGTTTCTAATGGTTTATCGATAGGAATTATATTTTGCAATAGATATCCTCTAACATAGCCTTTTGAATCGGCTTCAACTGAAAATCCTTTTGCTGTTCCATCTGTTTCATATTTAAAGGAGAGATGGCCTTTTCCTTTCATAGTATTAATCATAAGGGCAGCGCATAATGCACCTTGGCCTAGTACTAATGTTTCAAGTATTCCTAAATTATGTTGTGCACGTAATTGATTAACAAATTGAGTGCCATTAAAAAGAGCGCCTCTAAAGAGACCATCTTGTGCAACAAACACATGCATTTCATCTTGTTCTATATTTTCAAAATGCTTGAGTAATTCTTTATCTGTAATATCTGCTTTTATCATAGTGTAAATATACTAAAAAATGCGCTTTTCGTCCATAACCCTGAGGTAATCATATAATATGGAAGAACCAATAACTTTTTTTATAAACATATAGTTAAAAGGCTAAAAATCTGATGCTGCATCTATTATTATACTGTAATACGCGATGCAAGGAATTAGTATAGCTTCATCAAATTCTGTAGAAGCATCATAAATCTTATATGAGTTATGGGTAAACTCTGCAAATACCATTCCTGTTTCATCAATAATTTGAAAAATTTGTTCAGGTAAACCTATTGCTGAAGTACTATATCCTCCAAGAAAAGTAAAAGGTTCGTCCGTGAATTGTATTTCTTCTATACTTGTAATTACTAGCGAAAATTGTATTGTTCCGATATAAAATGTAGCTAGAACAGGAGTTGATTTTAGACGATATAATCTTTCTGCTATGTCATCTTCAATAGAAAAATCATCAAATCGATATAACGATGATTCTGCTTTTATTGAAATATCATATAGGGAAACAATCTCTGTATCTATTTCATCTGGGTTATTAGGATTTTCTGTTGTGATACGCTCTTTGTAGTATGAAATTTGTGGTTTATGTGTTGTGTTTAGAAATGCTACTTCACCTTCCCAAACGATTAATTCATCATTAGAAAAAAAGAAGTTCCATAAGCCATCAAATTTATTAGAAAATTTTCCCTTATAGATAATATCGTTAGAAGAATATAATTCATTTTTTTTATACTCTTTTATTGCTCCATATTCTGCAATAGAAAAACCTGTTGAATCATATCCATAACTCTGAATATTTTGCACTGAAGAGCATGAAATAATAAAGAATGTAGCTACTGTAGGTATAAGAATTTGTAGAAATTTCACTTTTAATTTAGGCATCATTCATAAATCTTATAACCTAAATGCACTTTTGTCAAGTTTTACGCATAAGATTTTTATGCCACAAAAAAGCCACTGAAAAAATCAGTGGCTTTGTATGCAAAAAATAAGTTCTATTTCATTACTAAAACAGAATCATCATAATCAGTTGGAGCTTCGAATCCTAAGAAGTTAATTACTGTAGCTGCAATTGAGCTAATACCTAAACCTTCTTTAAGTTCTGTCTTGTATTCGCCCTTGTTGTCTGCGTCGAAAATTACGCATGGTACTGGGTTTAGTGAGTGTGATGTTTTTGCCTTTGGGCTTCCGTCTTCTTTTGTTGAAACTTCGCCAGTTTTTTTGTGCTCGTACAT
>CAYJHL010000326.1:0-1718 GCA_964369585.1 uncultured Treponemataceae bacterium
CACTTTTTATTTTTACCGCAAATGTTATGAACTCAGGTAAAATTACAGAAATGGTATTTAAGTTTGCTAACGCACTTGTTGGTAAACGACACGGGGGATTAGGGCACGTAAATGTTATAGCATCTGTTATTTTCTCTGGTATGACAGGTTCTGCTATTGCCGATGCTTCGGGTCTTGGAAAAATGGAAATTGATGCTATGAAAAAAGCAGGATATGATGACGGTTTTAGCTGTGCTATTACTGCAGCTTCTGCAACAATTGGACCTATCTTTCCACCTTCAATTCCACTTGTAATGTATGCAATGTTTTCTAATACATCTGTTGGGGAGCTATTTTTGGCAGGTACCATACCCGGTCTTTTAATTGCGCTTACTCTCGGTATTTATATTGCATTTATTTCTAAAAAACGAAATTATCCACTTGGTGAAAGTTTTGCCTTACGTGATTTTATTTTCTTTACATTAAAGTCTATACCGTCACTGCTAACTCCTGTAATTTTGCTTGCAGGTATTTATACCGGTATTATGACACCAACAGAAGCTGGTGCTGTTGCAGGTTTATATGCAATTATAATTTCTGTCATTGCATACAGAAGCATGGGATTTGTTGATTTTAAGAAAGTTATTACTGATACCGTAAAAGATACTGGTGGCGTAAGCCTTATGGTAGGGGCTGCAGCAGTTATTTCATTTATTGTAGCAAAAGAACAAATAGGTACAACATTAGCAGCTTTTGTACTTGATGCAACTAGCAATAAGTACATGTTCTTAATTATGGTAAATATTATTATTCTTATTTTAGGTATGTTTATTGATACATCTACTATTCAATTAATATTTGTGCCAATACTTATCCCATTAGCAAGAACTTTAGGAATTGACCTTGTTCACTTTGGTGTTATGGTAACATTAAACATGATGATAGGGCTTTCAACGCCGCCATTTGGTATGCTATTGTTTATAACTTCGAATATTAGCTCAACACCACTAAAAAAAGTAATTGACGAAATATGGCTTCCGCTTGTTGCAATGCTAATAGTTCTTCTTGTAGTTACTTTTATACCACAAGTTGTAATGTTTTTACCAAACATCCTTGGAATGTAAGTAATATACACAAAATATAAAAAAGGGGCTGTAGTACAAGCAAAGTTCTGCAAAAGAGTCACCTCGAGCGTAGTCGAGAGGTCTCTTGTTAAAACGAGATTTCTCCACGTGTGTGTTGAATGTCGTGAACTTTGCAACTTGTATGCGGTTGGCCCCTTTTTTTTCATATAAGGAGAGTATAAAATGATTTTAGACAATATTAAAAATGCTGCATGTTATAACTTCCCAAAAGAAATGGATGAAGTTTTACAATTTATTAAAGATGCACCTTCAAAAACTGAAGGTAAGTATGAACTAAGCAGCGGTATGTTTGCAATGATTCAAGAATATACAACACTTTGTGCTAGTGAATGTAAACTTGAAAACCATAAAAAGTATGTAGACTTACAGTACATTGTAGAAGGTGTTGAGCAAATTGGTATTGCCTTTGAAGGAAAAACAATTGAAGCGTACAATGAAGAAAAAGACATTGAGTTTTTCGGTGGTGAAGATTTTTTAGTAACACTACAAAGAGGCGACTTTGCACTTCTTTTCCCTCAAGACTTACACAGACCTAAGGTTGGTAACGGCGGCTTTGTTAAAAAAGTTGTTGCAAAGATACCGGTTGAAATGTTT
>CAYJHL010000327.1:0-1695 GCA_964369585.1 uncultured Treponemataceae bacterium
TTTTTCATTTTTACTCTAGCAAATGCTGAGCCTTTTCCAGGATTTACAAATTCTCGTTCTGTTACAAGGTAAGGTGAGTTTTTAATAAGTAAAACTGTTCCCTTGGCGATATCTCCGCCTCTAATCATGATTATCCTCTTTGAATATAATTTAGTTTGGGTATTATAGCGAATTTTTTAGATTGTTTCAAGATACTTCGCAAAAAAACATACAGGAAAGGGAATCCGCAGATGGCGCAAGAATTACACAGGATTTATAATCCACAGATTTATAGGATTTCTCTTGTAAAGTGCTATATAATCTTTTTAATAAATATTCAGCCTTAAACATGACAAAAATATAAATATTTTTATTTTTAGTATATTTGTGGTAAATGTAAGCGTCGTTAAAAATGCGATAAGTCGAAATCTGCGTAATCCTTTAATCTGTGGTTTAAAAATGACCAATCTTGATGATATGTCAACATAGTACTATAAGAGGGATATGTACATACCTTGACATCTGAGTTTTAGTAAGGTACAATTGAGATACGGAATTTTCCATGAAAAACACACAAAAAATCGAAAATATTATTCTTTGGCTCTCATTTTCATTAGCGGTATGTATTGCAATTTCTGAAATTATCATGGCTTTACATACTCGTTCTCAAGCTATTCTGTTTGATGCTATGTATGACTCATCTGAACTTGTTGTAATTGGTTTTACGTTATTTTTAGTCCCCTTATTTTATAAACCAATTTCTGAAAAATATCCATTTGGGTTTGGCCAAGTTGAGTGTGTGTTTATTATTATTAAAGCTTTTATGATGCTAGCTGTTACACTTGGGTTATCAATTAATAGTATTGAAATTGTTTTATCTGGTGGGAATACTATTAATGAACAAGAAGTTTCAATTTTTCAACTTGTTTTAGGTTGTACTGCTTTAGTCGTATACCTCGGTTTACAAAGAATAAATAAGCGTATATCTTCTCCTATAGCTACTGCAGAAATAATGGGGTGGAAACTTGATGTGTTTTCAGGTTTTGGTATGTCAGCAGCATTTTATATTTCTTCATTTTTTACGGGAACGCCCCTTGAAGTTATTCGACCATATTTTGACCAAATAGTTTCACTTGTCATAGTGGTATTAATGGTTCCATCTTTTATAAAAATGATTATCACTTCAATAAAAGATGTATTTTTATTTTCACCAGAAAAAGAAATTTTTGAATATGTTAAAGAAAAAGCCGCTCTTGTTCTAAAAGAATTTAGCTTTAACCTTGAGTTTTGTGATGTAACTCGAACTGGGCGAAAAATTTGGGTTTCTATATACTTTTCTGTAACAGAGCCCTCAGTTCTAATTGAAGATTTAAAAGCTGCAACAGATAAGGTAAACGAGGAGTTATCAAAAGAATTTGATGATTTTTATGTAGAACTTGTTATTGAGCCTACTAAGAAATTTTATGTAAAAGGCTAATGCCTACTTTCTATTATTAGTTTCATTGACATTTTATCCACTTTTTGCTATACTTCGGTATAATTTCGAAAACATTAAATTAGGAGGAATGAGAGTATTTCAATAGTGTAATTCTCTCATTTGCAAAAGAGTATTGCGTTGCTTGCCTTTTGTAGATATACGTCCTCCATGACGTGCCGCTAAAGCGGTTTTTTATAGGAGTTCCGATGTCAGGACATAGTAAATGGGCGACAATTAAA
>CAYJHL010000328.1:0-1694 GCA_964369585.1 uncultured Treponemataceae bacterium
GTATCATTAATGACTTCTATAGGTGGAATTTTTTCTACCTTATTTCGAGTAAAACAATCATAAATAATATCTTTTTTTAATTGAACTTGATTCTCATAGCTAGTATGTTGCAAATTACAGCCACCGCAGTCATTGTATATGGTGCATAGTGGTGAAACTCTATGAGGAGAGGCTTCTATAACTCTTGTTACAAATGCTTTGTTATAATCTTTTTTTTCTTCAAATAGCTCTATTTCTACGGTTTCGCCTGGAAGGCATCCTTCTACAAAGGTCATCTTTCCATCAATTTTTGCTAAACAACTTCCGCCAAAAACTATTTTTTCTACAGTACAAATCACCAGTCTATTATAACAAATTTTTTGAAAAAAATCCCTTGTTTTTTAAACTCTTCTAATATATTTTTTATAGAATCTTTCAACCGTTAAGCCTTGAATGACTGTCGTAAAAATAACAATTGCAAAAACAGATATAATCATAGAATTAAAGGTAGATAAAGAAACTAAATTTGATGCTTCAATCATTAATGCAAGACTTAATCCGCCTTTTAATCCTGCCCATGTTAAAAGACTTGCAAACTTACCATGGGAGAGCTTTTCTGGAAGTTCTCTTATTCCAAGAGAGACAATAAAAACGCCAAGGAACCTTGCAATAATTCCTGAAAATATCGCAACACACATAATTAGAATATTATTTTCTGTATACAAGTAAATGTTAACAAAGAAAATCCCTAGTATAATATATAGCACATAGTTTAATAAGCTATCTATTACTTCCCAAAAATTATAGTATAGCTCAAATGCATTTTCTCTTTTACTATGTTCTTTAGCAGTAATTGTTGCAAATGAAATACCACAAACTACAGAAGAAATTGCCCCAGAAAAATTAAAATGTTGGCAAATAACATAGGAGGAAGATAGAGCAAGAATACTTATACAAATTTGTCGAAATGCATCGTTTGTTCGCTTAAAAAAATAAAAAAGAATACAACATATACCCAAGGCTACAGCAATTGCACCAATAATTTCCCGACCTAAAACGGCAAAAAATGATAGTGGATTTATTGAGGAACTTGTACCTGTAAGGGCACTTGAAATGGCAACAAACAGTGCTATCCCAACCCCGTCGTTAAAAAGCGATTCCCCTTCTATTGCTACCACTAAGTCATCAGATAAGCCTACTTTTTTTAGAATACTGGTTGCCGCAATGGGATCAGTTGGTGAAATTATTGCGCCAAGTAGTAAGCACTCTATAAATGAAAATTGCGTAAACCCTAAGACTTGCACGAATACATAGGCAACTGCACCAAACAAAAAGGTAGAAACTGCAGTAGTTAACAGGGCTAATAACGAAACAATTTTAAGTTTACTCTTTAACATAGAAAAGGTAATACCACATGATCCTGAAAAAAGCATAAAAGATAGGACTCCGTCTACTAAATAATCGCTAAGATATTCAATTGGAAACCCTTTAACAACATGATTGGGATTTACAATATACGACACTGTAATATAAGACAATCCAATAAAAAGAGAAACTACCAAAAGCATAATTTCTGTTGGTAGTTTTACCGTTTTTTCATTTGCATAACCAACAAAAACTAGAATACACATAATTACAACAAACACAAATAAGGGAATCATTTTTCCTCCAAGCCTAATACGTAACAGTGTTCACTAAAATACTGTACATTTATT
>CAYJHL010000329.1:0-1690 GCA_964369585.1 uncultured Treponemataceae bacterium
TTCAATTGAGTATTCAAAAAATTGTTTAAAGGCGGAGCAAAAGTAGTTTTTGTCTAATTGAGCGCCTGTAAAATTATCTCTGTCTCTTCTGCAGCCACCTCGGCACAAAGGATACCATTTACAAACTTTACAGTCTTCATCGATATATTGTGATTTTTGAATAAATCCTATGCTTTCACGATTTTTATTTATTTCTTCAAACGAATCGGTGTTTATATTTCCAAGTTTGTAGTCATCCAAAACATAAAAATCGCATGGGTATACACCTCCGTCTGCTTCAATAACATTTTGAAAGGTGCACGTTCCCATCATGCCGCAAGACTCTGGTGGATTTCCCAGTAAAAGCATTACAAGGTTGTCAAAATAGCGAACTGACACAGGCTTATCTCTCTTAAAACTTCTATACCAAAGGTCAAAGAGATTTTTTAAAAATTGTGCATATATTTGTGGTGTGAGCGACCATTCAAATTTGCCTCGGCCTTCCCCAATGGGGTCAAGACATGGTATATATTGTTGGTATGTAAAATTATTTCTTTCAAAAAATGAATAAATATCTTTTATGTTTTTTGCAACATTCGCTGTAATAACGGTTAATATATTGTATTCAACATTATGATTGTTAAATAATTGTGAAGCCCGGAGAACGCGATTAAAAGTGCCACTTTGTTTTGCATCAAAACGTAGAGAGTCGTGTACTTTTTTGTTTCCATCCATTGAAAGACCGACTAAAAAATTATTTTTTGCAAAAAAGTGAGCCCAGTCATTGTCTATTGAAAGCCCATTTGTTTGAATGGCATAATGAACTTGTGTGTTTTCACTTTTATATTTACCTACTAGAGCGACAAATTTTTTATAAAAATCTAAGCCAATCAATGTCGGCTCTCCACCTTGAAAAGCAAATGTGCATGGAGAAAAACCTTGCTCTAATGGTTTTCGCACAAGATTTTCAAGCGTTTTTTCATCCATCATTCCGTAGCTTTTTACTTCACGTTTTTCTGTTTCATCGCAATAAAAACAGTAGGTGCAGCGCATGTCACAAAGGCCAGAAGCAGGTTTAATAAGCAGATTTATTGGGGTTTGTTTAATAGACTTTTGCATATGTTTTTCTTTATTCCTACCACTAAAAATAAAATGCCATTGAAATCTTTGAAGTAAATATTTCTTCTTTTTCTAATTGTAAGAGGTTTTTCTTTTCTGTCCACTCGGTTGGCGGTTTTTCATAATCGGGCAAAGTGTTCCATGGTTCGATGCAGATAAATTGTAGTTCAGGAGTAGTCGCACTCCATAGAAGCACGTAAGGAAATCCTTCTATCGACATTACAATTTTGTTTTCAGTATTTTCTTCGTGCAAAGTAATGGTGCTCGTGTTGAAGTTCGTTAAGCAAATAGAGTCATTATTAAAAAGAGAATTAGATAATTTCAAGGGAAGGGAAAAGTCTTCTTGTTCTCCGTTTGGATGTCCTTCTGTCATCAATACATTTTGTACTGTTTGAGGTGTGTCAAAATGTATTGAATATTCATTTGTATGATTTTTATTTGAAAATGGGCAAATAAAGCCAGGATGAAAGCCTAGGCCAAATGGCATAACTTCTGCTGATGTATTAATAATTTTGACTGAATGGGTTAGTGTTTCGTTTGATAACTGAAACGTTTGTTCAGCACAAAAGGAAAAAGGGAAGCAATCATTTTT
>CAYJHL010000330.1:0-1689 GCA_964369585.1 uncultured Treponemataceae bacterium
GGCTAAAACACTTTGTAGTTGATACAGAGTGTTATTTTTATGCCCAAAACGAAAGATTAACTATTAAAAGTCAAGCCACAAAATGATGAAGGAGTGGCAGCGACAGATGGTTTGAAAGGGTATAGCAAAGCAGAGGTCTACGAGAGACCCCGACAGGCTAACAAGTAGAAATGGTTATGCTGCCAGGCGGTAAGGCTGCCCCGATTTTTCCAGTGCGAAGATAAGCCGCACCAACTTTTTCGCGGCGTGAGAGATGGCAACGTTATAGTGTTTGCCCTCGGCTCGTTTTTTGGCAAGGTAGGCAGCGAAGGTAGGCTCCCAACGACAAACGAATTTGGCAGCATTGAAAATGGCGTATCGAAGATACCTGGAACCTCGCTTTTCCATGCGAGCATAGGTGCTGGTAAGTTTGCCGGACTGATATGTAGACGGTGACAGACCGGCATAGGCCAGAAGTTTGTCCGGCGAAGTGAAGAGAGAGAGGTCACCGGATTCCGCCAGAATCATAGCACCCATACGGTTGCCGATACCCGGTATCGTCGTGATGGGAGACTGAAGTTCGTCCATAATACGGTTGATTTCAGCTTCAATCTCATCAATCTCGGTGTCGAGTACACGGATGAGGTAGATGGTGTGACGAAGTTCCAACGATTTGGCCGGCATGACAGAACCGATAGAGGTTTGAGCTGTCTCTCGAATTTCAAGTGCATTTTCTCTGGTATAGCGACCTTTGGATGCCTCGAACAATAAATTTGTGAGCCGTGTGAGATGAGTTCCCGCCACTTGCTTAGCACCGGGAAATTCTTCCAAGAGTGCATAAACGACTGTCAGATGCAAGGTTGAGACCAGCTTTTCTAACTCTGGGAAGAGAATATTGACCAATCTGGCGACGGAGGATTTCAGTTTAGCACGCTCTTTCACCTTGCCAAAGCGGTATCTGGTCAGTGACTTTAGCTCCTCGTTGTGGTATGCTGTGTCTGTGTAGGGTTTGAGGCCCACATCGGATAACAGCATAGCTGCAATCGTTCGTGCATCCACTCGATCTGTCTTGGTTTTGCGTAGGCTGAGGCTTTTTCGATAGAGGTTGGTATGCAGTGGATTTAGGACATAGGTGGCAAGACCTGTGCCCAGAAGAAATCCCAGAATGTTGTAACTGTAATGTCCCGTAGCCTCAAGCCCTACCTTTATTTTGTCTTGGGACGAAGCACACTCTCGGATTCGCTCCAGTAACAAGGTGAACCCTTCCATGGTATTGCGAATGGTAAACACATCGGCAAGCACCTCACCCTCCGAATTGAGGATAAAGCAATCATGCTTGTCCTTGGCCACATCAATTCCCACACAAATCATCATAAAAACCTCCGGATAAAAAATATGATGCTGTATCCACAGGACTCTTTGCTCTTGTAACCTTGTTCCACATAAACCGTCCGGCGGTATTTAACTAATCAACAATTCTGCAAAGGGCTGTGGTTGGAACCTTTCGTAAACCATCTTGTGGTAGGAGCTCTCAACCAATCCACAGCATCCTCTACAGTGTAGCACATCGCCCTTGGAGAGGGGCTTATAAACTACTACTCTATAATACAAGGAGTTCTACACGAATGAATACGAATATTGAAACGAAACTGCTGAACGAACTACATTACTTGCGTGAAAAAAGCCCCAACATCTACTTGAATCTAAAAT
>CAYJHL010000331.1:0-1679 GCA_964369585.1 uncultured Treponemataceae bacterium
ATATCAAAATTATTTCTATAGAAGAGGTGATTAAATGAAAAAAATTCTTGTACTAATTAGTTCATTGCTAATTGAAATATTTTTATTGCTAATTATTGTCACCATATTTGCTTTTATTGGATCTAAGGTTTTCCCTTCTTATAATTCTTCTGCAGGCGCTTTTGGTTTCATAGGCTTTGCCATATTTGCATTGTACTTGTTATTTTCAAATATGTGGTATAGAAGTATATCATCTATATTATTGAATTATAAATATGTTTCAAGTAAGCATCAGCGTATTAAAATATTTTTGTCAAATATTATTTTTTATGGCTACTTAGCCGCTTCTACTATATTTTTTGTAGGAGAGAATACTATTTTTTTCTACAAACTAATACAAATTGTAGGCTTAATTGAAATTTTGCCATGCCTATTACCCAAAATTGGCACACGTATGTCATTTTATCTGTTAAAAATTGATTGGATAGATAAGGAAAAAATTGCTGTTGAAGATCTTGCAAATTAATGGTATATTGTGATTGATTGCGAATCAAATCAATTTGGAAGGCTTATAAAATGAAAAAAATTCTTGTATTGGCCCTAATTGTAGGGTTGTTTGTTTCATGTAGCAGTAGCAAAAAAGATGAAAGCGATAGCATTGAAAAGATGCCCGGTGGAATTTTACCAATGGGATTTGTTGACTCTAATGATTATCGTAATAAAGATGAAATTGAAACAGAAAAGGCAAAACTTATAATAGCGGCAATTCAGAATAAAGATTTTGAAACACTACAAAGCTTATTTCAACCGAGTGTTGTTGAAAGCGCACAAACGTTGTATGATGATGCTCTAGCGCTCTTTGATTATATCGATATTGATATGTATGAAATTATTAGAATTAGAATTTCTGAGTCTGCAAGTTTTGGAGATGGTGAAGGGATAGTATCATGGAATGTTTTTGTCGAACTAAAAGCAGATGGTATTTATTACTCATTGTACTTTATTGATGCACGCAAAAATTATGCATATACAAATGATGTTGGAATTAAGTCTTTAATTTTTATAAAGAAAGAAGATTATAGTAAATACAATTTTACATTTTTGAATATGGAATCAGGAATATTTAATCCTGCACGCTATGAGAGTGCGAACGCAAGTCCTCTATAAATTACAAAACAAACAAATCTGTGTAATTCTTGTGTAATCTGTGGATTAAGAACTCTCAAAAATAAAAATCCTACAAATCTGTGCAATTCTTGCGGATAAAAATTTAACTCTCCTCAAAAAAAACTCGATGAGTAGAGGGTAGATTATAGCTATGGATCTGATGGGCAAAGAACTGAAAAAATACTAGCAACGGTGAAACATGGATAGAAAAATCTTCTCCAACAAATGTTGATTTACCCTATAAATTTACGGGTAAAGAGCTTGACGAAGAAACAGGACTGTATTATTATGGAGCTAGGTATTTGGATCCTAAGACCAGTAGGTGGCTTTCTACAGACCCTGCACTTGGAGATGAACCACAGGCAGGCTCAGGGAATAGTGAGTTACCAGGCCTTGGTGGCATATACAACCAAGTAAATTTCCAAGTATACCATTATGGTGGCAATAACCCCGTAAAGTATGTGGATCCTGATGGGCGAAGTGACGCTGAAAGTGATATAGCTGGGGCGAACAATACACAACAAAAAGAGACG
>CAYJHL010000332.1:0-1678 GCA_964369585.1 uncultured Treponemataceae bacterium
CCTACATTGAACTCGTAGCTATCCCAGCGGTCTTCTGCGTATTCTTCACCTGTTTGCTCCATTATTACACAAGGGAAAACAGTGTTTCCATCTATAGTTTGTTTTGCAATAGAGAAACTATAGGTATAGTTTTCGTTTGTGATGTTATACACGAGTGCTCCACCAAAGTCTGGTGAAGCTTTTACTACTGACCAGCGGTCGCCAAGGTTTGTTGTTCCTTCTGCTATAGTTGTTGCCAATGGCTCTGATGGTGTTGAAGCACATCCTACAAGAAGTGCTACTGTAGCAATTAATACTAACGCAATTTTCTTCATAATATAATCCTTTTGATACTGTATATTTTTCGAGGTAAAGCGAATTCAGTATCGTAATACAGTAATCATACTTTTTTTTTACCGTTTGGTCAATTGACAGTACCTCCATCAAAAAACAACTTCAAATGAAAGCTCTTAACCAAGGATTACTAAAAAAAATACACAATATCAAAATCATGTGTTATAATGATAGTTGAGCATCTCTAAAGACAGAGGTTTTAGAGATGTATAACTAACAAATATTCATTGTTAATTTTTAATTATTAATTGACTAGGAGAAAATCATGCAAAATTATTCAGGTGAAGAAGGTCTTCAATATCACATACAATTACGCCCTGGCGACGTTGGGAAATACGTTATATTGCCAGGAGATCCAAAACGATGTGAAAAAATAGCGTCATATTTTGATAATCCTGTTTTGGTTGCCGACTCAAGAGAGTATGTGACATACACTGGTACACTTGATGGGGTTAAAGTTTCTGTAACCTCTACTGGAATCGGTGGACCTTCTGCTTCTATTGCCTTAGAAGAACTTGTTAAATGCGGTGCCGATACCTTTATTAGAGTTGGAACCTGTGGCGGTATGGACTTAGACGTAAAAGGCGGGGACGTTGTTATTGCTACTGGCGCAATACGGATGGAAGGCACTTCTAAAGAATATTGCCCTATTGAATATCCTGCTGTTGCAGACTTAGAAGTTACCAATGCTCTTGTTGCAGCCGCTAAAAAAATTGGTGTTCCTCATCATGCCGGCGTTGTGCAATGTAAGGATGCCTTTTATGGTCAACACGACCCTGAAATACTTCCTGCAAGTTACGAGCTTATGGATAAATGGGAAGCTTGGATGAGAATGGGGTGCAAGGCATCTGAAATGGAAAGTGCCGCACTTTTTATTGTAGCTTCATATTTGCGTGTTAAAGTTGGTTCAACATTTTTGGTAGTAGGTAACCAAGAAAGGCAAAAACGTGGTATGGAAAACATCATTTGTCATGATACTGAAACACCTATTAAGGTTGCAATCGAAGCTATAAGACAATTAATAAATAATAATGAATAATTAATTAATAGTAAAACTTTACATGCATAAATACTCATATTAGTACCACAGAGTGTTTTAGAAGCAGATGAAAAGGTTTTTTGTAGAGCAAAAAAATCGTATTAATTGTTAATTATTCATTATTAATTACCTTGACATTTCTCTTCTAAAATGATAATATAGCTTTCCCGTACATAGTTTTTCTGGATCGTATAAGGTTTGCTCACCTGATTCAAAAGAAAAACAGCAGTCGATTTGATGCAAAAATCTGGCTGTTTATAACAAATATAGGTGTATTAATTTATGAAAACGATTTACGTTAATGAA
>CAYJHL010000333.1:0-1645 GCA_964369585.1 uncultured Treponemataceae bacterium
AGATAGCATCCCACGAACTTTTCATAACGGGCGGAACATAAAAATCGGCGTCAAACACAAACTCTCCGCTCCCCGTTGCAGCAAGACTCGCAAAATCAAGTCCAATATTCGCCATTGGAATATTTATTAAAACCCCAATAAACACACCTATAATTGCCCCAATTAAACCTATAAAAAAGCCTTCAAAAACAAATAGCGTTACAATTTCCCAGTCAAAAAAACCAAGGGCTCTCAAGGTTCCCATTGTTTTTCTTTTTTCCCAGACACTTATTAAGACAGAGTTTGCAAGTCCCAAAAAAGTAATAAGTGCAATTATGCCATAAAAAGGATACATAAAAGCATTTTTAGTTTCATTTAAAGCTTGTAAATCTTTTGTAAGCTCATCGAGGCCAAGCACTTGCACGTTTGGATACGCTCTTGAAATGTCTTCTTTTATTTGATCAATATTTGATTCATTTGCTACTCGAATATTCATAAAAGTAATGTCATTGGAATCTAGCATAGATTGAAGCTCTATAATATCAATCATTACACCATTTTTAGAAAACAAAGCATTTGCAGAATTTAATAGACCTCCTATTTCATACTCTGCAGATATAAAAGCCCCTTCTTTCGTTCTAAAGGTAATATTTACAAAGTCCCCAACAGAAAGATTCATATCATATGCTATAGATGATCCTAACCAAGCCTTGTCACCCAGAGCTTCTTGAGCTGTTGTTTTTACATCAAAAACTTCATTAACGCTTTCTGCATCAACTCCAAAAATAATAACACTTAAAGCATCTTCGTAATTGTCCACTTCGCCATTTAGACGAATGGTAGGGGTATAATGAATTCCATCAACTTCACTCAGCTTTGACGAGTTTATGGCAAACATATTTTCTGTTGTATACGGAAAATCTTCGTCAAAGTTCTTTTTGCGAACTTGAATATGAGCTGTATCTTCTTTTATTGTTTCTTCAAGAGAAATAGCATTAAAGCCGCTCATAAGAGTTCCATAAAACACAAAAATTACCACACCCATACTTAGCACAGCAATAGTTCTAAAAGTGCGTCTTTTTGAGCGTAAAATATTTTTTATTGCCATCATAAAAAGCATATATTACACTCCTTGTGTTTTAACAATACGCCCATCTTCCAATGTAAACACTACATCGGAAATTTGAACAACGCGCTCATCATGCGTAGAAAATAAAACCGTTATACCTTCTTTTTTATTTATGTCAGAAATAAGCTCTAATATTTGCATACCATTTGCACTATCTAAGTTTGCCGTTGGCTCATCAGCAAGGAGCAGTTTAGGTTTTTTTACTAACGCACGTGCTATAGAAACACGTTGCTGCTGTCCACCGCTCAATTGATTAGGATATGAATTTTCTTTTCCTACTAGACCAACTCTTTCCAACAAAGACATAACAATATCTCGCTTCTCTTTTTCATTTTTATCAAAGAGGGCAACGGCAACATTTTCATACGCGGTAAGGACTGGAATAAGATTATAGCTTTGGAAAATAAAGCCAAGATTGTCGCGCCTAAAAACGGCTATTTCTTTATTTGTTTTTGAAGATAACGCTTCGCCATCAATTAATACCTCTCCGTTTGTGGCTCTATCTAATGCCCCAATAATGTTTAATAGTGTTGTCTT
>CAYJHL010000334.1:0-1638 GCA_964369585.1 uncultured Treponemataceae bacterium
GTATATCAAATACTAAACTAAATCTCTTACCATACATATCTTCACATTTAACTGTGTAAGTTTCTATGAAGTCTTCTGATGTAGAAGTAGATTCTGTATTTATAGATAATATACCTATGGGATTAGATTTATCAGGATCAGAGAAAGAATGTATTACTCTAAGTATATCAGAATCTAGATCATAACTCTTATTAAAATTAATAAAAGTAAGATCATTCCACTCTTCATTAATAGAATCTATATTAAGAGCTACTGGAGGTATTCCTTCACTTATTGGAGGATATAATATCTCTTTAATAGATCTATCTTTAAATGTACTCTTTTCAAAGTTAGCATTTATCTTATTCATTCTACTAGCTCTAGCTACTGAAGTTTTAATTACAGCATCATTCTCTTGAGATAAATCATATATAATCTTCTTAATCTCATCATTATCTAATTCAGATAAAGCTCCATCTACTGTATCATTATTTTCTGCTGCTTTATTAACCGCATCAGCTAATTCAGTACTATTAGAAGTAATCTTATTAGCATCATCTATTACTTCTTTCTTATCCACTTCTCCTGTAAGACTATATACTTTAGTAGTATCATCCAGGTCTGACATAATCTGTGTAGCTATAGCTTTATCTGAAGGTTTATCATTATCAGGCTCTATCTCTACTTGATTACTATACATATCAGTTACATTCTTTATAAATTTATTTATATTAGCTCTAGATAGAGTGTTGAAGTCTATAGTAAAATATATACGACGTATATCATCAGAAACAAACAAGAATTGATATTTACCCCATTCATCTATTAGTTTCTGTACGTTATCAGTTTTAACGTATCTTATTATAAGAGAAAAAGGATTAAGATCTTTCTTATAATCTAATAGAGTGTCTATAGATACTGTATTCCATGATAGACTGTTCACAGGTATGATAATAGTAAACTTATCATAACCTGCACTCTTTAACTTCTTATTCTCAAATATTCTATTTAAGAACTCAAAGTATACATCTATACCTTTATCTAATTTATAGATATTATTCTCTCTAAATATCTTATGATAGAAAGATAAATCTACATAGATATTATCTTTCTTATACATATTAGGATTAATAAATGCTTTCTTTATTTTTGGATACGCATCTTTGACTGATTTATATATAGTAAGTACTTCTTTATCGGTCTTGATTCTTTCATTATATAAGAAACGTTTCATACTAGCACTATACTTATCTTCATTAATGAAAGTAATTATATTCTTACCGTCTACTTTACTCTGCATATAGTTTTCATTTATAGTATAACTATTATCAGGTATATTTAGATTAGGTGTTACCATATTATCCATTAGTATTCTCCTTTACTTTAGAATAAGAACTTAGCCGAATATTCAGCTAACTTCGCTATATCATTCTTCTCAATAATTTTTACGAGATAATGTTTACCTTTTCTTTTAGCTATCTTTTCTATTACATAAGCTGCTTCTATATATACATCATCCCTATCTTCAAATACTAAATATTGTCTTGTAAGATACATAGACATATATGTAGCTAAATCATCATTGATATCATTATTGATTTGGAATATGATGAATCTAGCTAGTTCATGTTTAAGATGATAATTATAAGGACCTTTTTT
>CAYJHL010000335.1:0-1612 GCA_964369585.1 uncultured Treponemataceae bacterium
TAACGGTAGAAAAAAATGGTTGAATTATATACCATAGAGGCCCTAAAATTGTTTGTTTGTATGCTACGGCAAAGTCGCGCTTTATAAACATGTATATAAGGTCTCGGTAGCGAATCACTTCGCGAAGTTTTAAATCTAAAAGTTTTTTTTGTGGTTCAAGTATAGTGTCCCACTTTTCTTCAATTTGAATATTTTCCATTTATGTTCCTTTTGCGTATACCACTTGAATGGTCATGTGTTATCCACAGATTACACAGATTACGCAGATTATTATTTAAACAGGACTATAAAACAATTCGTTTAAAGTCTTAAATTAATTACAACATAAAGATGTATTTATTTTTTTGTGGTTTCAATGTTTTCTTTTTTTGTAAGAATACAAAAAAGTTAAAAAATAGAAATCCCACAAATCTGTGTAATCTGTGGTTTTCTCTTCTTCCTGCTTTACCCACCACAATTATTAATTATGCATTATTAATTGTTAATTGCTTAACCGTTTCTTTTATGAGCTCACTTGAGCCTTTTTTCATAATTAAGACGTTACCATCTTTTACAGTAACTAATAAATCTTCAACACCGCACATTACAACAGGTGTGTCTGTGTATACAAAACAGTTTTTACAATCGCTTTGTGCAACATTTCCCACGGTTGCGTTTGTTTCGTTATTGTTAGCAAATTGGTTTGCAAATGAATCCCAGGTGCCTATATCGTGCCAATCAAAGCTTGAGCGTATTGCATAGGCTCTCTTAGATTTTTCAGCAACTGAATGGTCAATAGAAATTGCAATACTTTTTTCGTATGCGCTTTGCATATAGTCCCATTCACTTATATTTTTTATGCCATTTGTGAGTACAGGTTTAGGACAATGTTCTTTTTCTATACTTGTAAAAGCTTTTGCTACTTCGTTTGTGTGGGCTTCAAGCTCAGACATAAATGCTGAAGGTTTTACGCAAAACATGCCACTGTTCCACCAAAAATTTCCTTGCTCTAGATACCTTTTTGCTGTTTCACCGTCTGGCTTTTCCTTAAAAAGATCAATTTTAAAAATACTATCAGCTTCGGTTTTTGACACTTGCATATAACCAAAACCTGTAGAAGCTTCCGTTGGTGGAATTGCAAAGCATACAAAGTTGTCGAGCATTGCTTGTTCACTTGCCTTTTTTACATCAAGGGTGAATGACTCAATAGGTTGTATTATGTGGTCGCTCGTTAGAACAAGTAGGGGATATTCATTTTCTTGTAATGCTTGAATATAACGGCACACTAACGCTACTGGAGGTGTTGTGTGTTTTTGGCAAGGTTCTGCAATAACAATAAGCTTTTCTTCTAGCAGTTTTCGCTCAGCTTCTGAAAGAGTGTTTGCATACTCAGCACACTGTTCAATGGTTGTAGTAAGTATGTCTTGCCGCGTTACAATAAAAATATTGCCCTTTGGCTCTAGTAAAAAAGATCGCTCTAGAGAGCGCTGCATAAACGATAATCCATTTTCGAGTGCCATAAATTGTTTGGGGAATTCTTTACTTGATACAGGCCAAAGTCTTTCTCCAAACCCACCCGCTAAAATTAAAATATTCATAATTTATAATTCCTCTTGCGTATACCATCAAAATG
>CAYJHL010000336.1:0-1609 GCA_964369585.1 uncultured Treponemataceae bacterium
TCTTTTCAGGTGTAAAAATCGGTCTCGGAACCGGCTCAACGGCTGTGCATGCAGTATACCGCTTAGCCGAACATATTAAAAATGGAAAAATTACAAACATAAAGGCTGTAGCAACTAGCTTTCAAACAGTAATTGCATGTGAAGAAAACGATATTCCAGTATATACACTTAATAGTAAAGAAATTAATGCAGAGCTTGACATTGCAATAGATGGAGCGGATGAAATTGACCCAAAGAATAACCTTATTAAGGGGGGCGGGGCTGCTCACGTTCTTGAAAAAATAGTCGAATATAATTCAAAAAAATTGATTATAATTGCAGACGATACAAAGTTGGTATCTACGCTTGGAACAAAGTTTCCCCTTCCCGTTGAAGTAATTTCAGAGTCCCGGCTTCCAGTGCAAAGAGCTTTAGAAAAATTAGGAGCATCTTGTACAATTCGTGAATGTGCTGGAAAAGCGGGTCCCATAATTAGTGACAATGGAAACCAAATTCTCGACTGCATTTGGAAGAACCCAGTAAATCCTGTCGAATTAGAAGATAAGATTAATGCAATTACAGGCGTTGTAGAAAACGGCTTTTTTACAAAAAATAAACCTCTTGTTATGATTGCCTATGACGATGGGACAGTAAAAGAGATTGAAGGATAGTTTATGGGCGATCCCCCGTGTGGCAACACATAGGTTGCGACACGGGGGATCGCTATCGCTTCATTCGTGCGCGCACGAACGGCTTCGCCGCCCCTACAATCTCTAACGTACGTAAAAATTGCCATCCTTGCCAATTTTTACTATCGAGTTTGCCTTTCGCCAAACTCGCATTTTTTACCAGTGGTGCGACATCCATGTCGCGATTTTATAAAACTATGCAAAACCCATTTCCAAATATAACAGCCAAAAAATACTGCCAAGAACTCATACAAAAACTGGACACAGAAAAATGTTTGGACTTTGAACAAGTTGTGGAAAACCGAAACCCTCTTTTTTCTACAAAAGGCCTTTTTGAAAAACATGGGGGCATTATGTTCGGCATTCTTGTGTGTAAAGAAAAAGGTTCCAAAAATGACAAAACAATCGTTTTAAAGGCTTTTTCGGGTCAATTTGAAGGGTTTTGGAATATTGAAGGATGGTGTCCCCCTCTTTTAGATGTAGAAAAATATAATACCTTGGTTAAACAAACAGACGCAGAAATACAAGAACTCACAAAAGTAATTAACAACTTATCCACAACGAACAACAATTATAAAACGCACTTTGACAAGCGCTCTAATCTTTCAAAAACAGCCTTTAAGCAAATTCAAGACCTTTACCACTTTTTTTGCATAAACAAAACCATAAAAACACTTCTAGATTTAAAAGCTACGCAGATACCAACTGGAACAGGGGACTGCTGTGCTCCAAAGCTCTTAAACGAGGCTTTTAAAAGAAATCTTATTCCCCTAAGTTTAGCCGAGTTTTATTATGGTGAAACAAATGCGTCAAAGACAAAGAAGCATAAAACATTTTATGAACCTTGCGATGAAAAATGTTCTCTTATTTTGCCAAAAATGTTAGACCTTCCAATACTATATAAAGATGAGAGTATTGTAGTTATCCACAAAGAACAAGGC
>CAYJHL010000337.1:0-1602 GCA_964369585.1 uncultured Treponemataceae bacterium
GCGTTTCTATACCGCCAATTATACCTTCTTGCCCAGGAGGAGCTATGAAGTCAAATTTTTCAAACTCACTTATACCGAGTTCTGCCATCCTTAGGACAACTTCACATAAATCAGTTCTATAAATTTCTTCTAATGTATACAGTGTACGAGATTCAAAGTTTTTTCTTTGATATAAGCGATAACAAGTACCTGGTTGGGTTCTACCTGCCCTTCCTTTACGCTGATTACAAGAAGCTTTTGAAACTTCAGTTTCATTCAAGCTCGATGTAAAGGTTCGAGGGTTATAATAATTTAGCTTTGCAAGCCCCGAATCTATTACCGTTGTTATCCCTGCGATAGTAATACTTGTTTCAGCAATATTGGTTGAAATAACAACTTTCTTTTTTCCAAAGGGAGCTTTTTCAAAAACCCTTTCTTGCTCTTCTTTTGCTAATCGACCATACAAAGGAATAATATGTAGCTTTCTTGAAAAATTTGATTTATAGAGACGCTGCATACAATCTTTAATAATTTTTTCACCTGGCAAAAAACAAAGAATATCGCCATCAACTTTATTTGCTAAAACTCGCTCTATAGTATTTTCAATTTTCTCAAGTAAAGCATCTTGAGCGGCAAGATTTGCAGTTGTTGTTTGCCCCCTCGGAGGGTCATAGATTGTCGTAACTGGGTAAGTGATTGTGTCTATATTCACAATAGGACATTTTCCAAAATACTCTGAAAACACTTCAGCATTCATTGTAGCAGAGGATACAATTACCTTAAAATCGCTTCGTTCTTGGAGAACTCGCTTTAAAAGACCAAGTACGAAATCAATGTTTAAGCTTCGCTCGTGTGCTTCATCTACCATAATAACAGAATACTTTGAAAGCCAAGGATCTAGTTTCATTTCTTGCAAGAGGATTCCATCTGTCATTATTTTTATTTTTGTAGTGTGGTCTGTTTTATCTTCAAAGCGCATTTTATAGCCAACAAGTCCAGGGTAAGTAGTATTAAGTTGCTTTGCTATAAACTCACTTACAGAAAGAGCTGCAATTCGCCTAGGCTGAGTCACTGCAATCATTCCTGTGTTTGATAATCCTGCTTCATGTAGAATGATTGGAATCTGCGTCGTTTTACCTGAGCCTGTAGGGCTTTGAACTACAACTGCTTGATTATGCTCTAAAGCATCTAAAATAAGCTGTTTTTGCGCGTATACTGGTAATTCTTTATAATTTATTGCCATATTGTTTTTCCTGTAATTTTTTCCATATCTTGTAATCGTACATTATAATAGTCAGCATTTTGCTTATTTTGACTATGTATAAAATCATCAGTTAGTTTTTTTATAACCATATTATTTTTCTCATCTTTATGTGTTGCAATAATCGTTGTGTCATACTTCATAGAAAGCGTAACTTCCCCTACAACGCTCGGCTTAAACGTTGAGCCTGACCTTTTATCACTAATATTCACATGTAAAAATATACTCGTTCCCGTATCTTCATATTTATGTAGAGGATCCTCATATGACGGATAATAATTCTGACCTGATATAGTATTCCCAATTGAATACATTATAAGCTTATCTCCCATAGAACTTTTTATAAGTTCCCATTCTTTTGT
>CAYJHL010000338.1:0-1599 GCA_964369585.1 uncultured Treponemataceae bacterium
TACATAAAGTTACTTGATTATTAGCTTTTCTTTGTGTATACTTAAAAAGTTAATATATAATTAACAAAAAAAGAGAAAAGGATACATTTATGAAAAAAAGTTTATTAGTATTATTACTACTTATCCCTTGCTTAGTTTTTGCAGGTGGTTCAAGTGATGATGGAAAATTAAAAATTGGTGTTCTTCAATTAATTGAACACGTAGCATTAGACCAAGCATATGAAGGCTTTGTTGCTGGTTTAAAAGACGCAGGATATGTAGATGGAGAAAACATTTCTATCGATTATCAAAATGCACAAGGTGAGCAAGCAAACTGTGTTACAATTGCACAAAAATTTGTAAACGATGATGTTGATCTTATTTTAGCAATCGCAACCCCTGCAGCTCAAGCAGCAGCTAACCTTACTGATTCAATTCCTATTTTGGTTACAGCAGTTACAGACCCAGAATCTGCAAAACTTGTTGAATCAAATGAAATGCCAGGACGAAACGTTTCAGGAACATCTGACCTTACACCTGTTGCAGCTCAAATGGAACTTTTAGTTGACTTAGTTCCTTCTGCAAAAACTGTTGGTCTTCTATACACTTCAAGTGAACAAAACTCAATTTTTCAAATTGAACTGGCTAAAAAAGCATTGGATGAACTTGGTTTAGATTACGTAGAAGCTACTGTTTCAAATTCAAATGAAATTCAACAAGTTACACAAAGCTTAGTTGGAAAAGTTGATGCTATTTACAGCCCAACTGATAACTTAATTGCAGCTGGTATGGCTACAGTAGGTATGGTAGCAATGGAAGCAAATCTTCCTGTTATTTGTGGTGAAGAAGGTATGACAATGACTGGAGGACTCGCTACATACGGTATTAATTACTATAACCTTGGTATGCAAACTGGTGCTCAAGCAGTTAGAATCTTAAAAGATGGAGCAAACCCAGCTGAGATGCCAATTGAATATCTTTCTTCTGGTGAACTCGTAATTAATGAAGCTTTTGCAGATGCAATCGGTATCACAATTCCTTCAGATCTCTAGGAAATAACTAATCCGCAGATTACGCCGATTACGCAGATTTGTATAGTCTTTGTAGGGGGTACATCTAAGGATGTATACTTTTAAGTGCTTGTGACTTTTGTTCACAAGCACTCTATCTTTTTTTAAAGGACTTTTGTATGGGATTTTTACTTGCTATTGAAGGCGCAGCCTCCCAAGGTGTGCTATGGGGCATAATGACCCTCGGTGTATTTATTACCTTTCGTCTTTTGGACTTTCCAGATTTAACGGTCGATGGAAGCTTCGCACTTGGTGGTGCAGTTTCTGCTGTAATGATTGCTTCAGGAATTAATCCTATTTTATCCTTGCTTGTTGCCTTTGTATCAGGTGGACTAGCCGGAATAGCAACAGGACTTTTAAACACAAAGCTTAAAATTCCAGGAATCTTAGCAGGTATATTAAGCATGATTGGTTTATACTCAATAAATATTCGAGTAATGGGTAAGGCTAATATTCCCTTACTTGGTGTTGAAACACTAATGTCGCAAATATCAGATATATTCGGCTTTGATAGAACTCTTTCATCATTAATTATTGGAGTGCTAATTTC
>CAYJHL010000339.1:0-1598 GCA_964369585.1 uncultured Treponemataceae bacterium
ACAATTACCCCCACAAGTGTAAATAATGACCATAAAAATTTTACACCAGACAAAACTGGAAACATGGATGTTAAAACTACGGTAGAAAACCTAGGGCTAGAACACGATTATTGGACAAAAGAAGTTCAGGGAAATTTAAACAATAAAATTAATGAAGCGAATGACTCTACTGATCCCTATAGTATTCTTGCAAGAGTTCCTTGGAATGATAATGGGGATCAACACTGGGTTACGGTGCAAGATGGAACAACAATTAGAGCTGGTGGTATTGAATACGTTCCTGTAAGGGGAACTTCTGAAAATGATGATAATTCAATAGCTCGACCAAGTTCATGGGATTATGGAAGTAAAGAAACAGGAGATGAGGGTCTTATTTATATTCCTGTTACCGAAGTAGAAAAAATACATACGATGAAAGGAGATTTAAAAAATGATTAGTAAAGGTACGGTATGCTTTATACTATGTGGATTGATTGTAACTTTAGTTTCTGTATCCTGTGTATCAAATGATAGGGGAATTGTACTATCTGAACAACACTTAGAAACGTCCTCTATACAAGACTTTGTCCTTGTGGAGGAAGATATCTTACAAGTACTCATGGGAGAAAAACTTTTTGCGGTAGATAATGTTGTATTGTTAGACAAAAATCAGGATGATATAATATACTTTTTTTTATCAACACAAGAGGAAAAAAGGCAAATACTGGTAGTATTAAATAATAACTTACAAAAAGTACAGTGGGGAAGCTACTATACCGAGCATTGTTACTTTGATCCCGTAGAATTAGTTGCTATTGTTGCAGAGCCCTTTCCAGAAAGGCATCAAAGCGTTGTAATGAAAGTGCATGATTTTAATATAGATAACTTTTATACTACAGAAACTGATTTAAGTTTTACTCTTGGAACAAGTGAAGGTGATAAACAAGCCTATTACCAAGTGCCGAAATATAAAAAATCAAAATTTAATGCAGAAAGTTCAGCATGGTATACCATATTTTGGATGCAAGCTCATTATTCCTTCTATGACAATAAATATACAGTAGATGATAAATATAGAGGTGGAATATCAATTTCTCGCGACTCTTCAACACTAGACGAGCTTGAGCCACTGGAATATACTATGGATGGCTGGGAATATCCTACAGACTACTCACCCCTAAGTAGAAATCTTAATGGAGTTTATGAAACTGTTATAATGTCTCCAAAAAATGAAGATCCAAGCTGGGATAATTACCAAATTTATACAAAAAACAATAGTACTGGCGAAACTTCAATGATTTCATTTGGTACTGTGTTCCGCTACCAAGACCCTCTTATTAGTATCACGCCAGCAAAAAATAAGGACAATAGAGTCGCCTTTATTGTTGAGACAAAAGAATTTACGTATGATTTTTATTATGATCCAGAAGGCATAACAACAGATTCATTCTTACGTCCATCAAGTTATAAACGAATATATCTAAAATAAGCATTTGCCTATCTTTATTATTCTAATATCACGCAATGCGCAAGGAATCGTTGCGGTATCCTTTTTAGCTTGCTAAAAAGATACAAGCAAGAGCCCGGCCCTGTCCCGCTTGCGGGGCAGGGGATGCGCC
>CAYJHL010000340.1:0-1587 GCA_964369585.1 uncultured Treponemataceae bacterium
TTTTTAGCTCTATAAACACGAGTGGAAGCCCATTTACGTATAGAATTATATCTGGCCTTCTCCAGTGCAATTCTCCTTGAATCCATAATTGCGTAACTGCCGTAAAATTGTTATTTTCTATATTATCAAAATCAATTACATAAACAGTGTCTGGTTTTATTTTTCCATTTTCTTCGTATTCAACGTTTATACCATTTTTTATGTCTTGATAATGTTGGTAGTTTATATTAACCAGTTCGCTTGTATGATTAACTTTGTTTAGATTTTCTACAACGGTGTCTATAGTGCTTTCAGGTATGTTGGGATTTATTTTTATAAGGGATTTTTTCAAAATTTCGCAGAACACTACATGCTTTTTACTTCTTCGCCTACTTCCATCATTAAGATTATCTGCATCGCGTGTAAAACAATGTATAGCATCATAGCCATTTTCAGAAACGAGTTTTTGTATAGTTGCTTGTTCTATGTTATCTTCTGAAATATAATTTGCCATTTGTAATATTTCCTTACTAGGTTCATATAAAGTATAAACTTGTTTACTATTTCTGTCAATTGTGAAGGTTTTAAAACTTACGCAGTTTTATAATGGCTTTTTTTTCAGTTTTATAATACTTTTACAAAGTAGGTTTTTATGCTTGTAAGCATAGTAACTTTCTCTTCTTTTGGGCGTCAAAAGAAGCAAAACCGCTGGGGAGACGTTGCGATTCGTCTCCCCAGACCCCTCTTAACGCTTTTTAAACTAACAGGTTTTTGGAACGGTTTTGGGGAAGTTAATAAGATTTTTTTCTCTGTAGTGGTTTATTCAATAAACCACTACATGACTTCAAGATTGTATTAAATTTTAAGATACTAAAATAGTAGCGCTTAATGATGAAAGTATGTGTTGAAAATTTTGCAAATTTACTTTATACTATAAGTAAGTGCATAGAAAGGGGAATTATGAACGGACAAGTAGAAGGCGAACTAAATACTGTTGTTGCAACAATTAAAGAGGAAGTCAATGCTCAAGAAATCTATCTTTTTGGTTCTTTTGCAAATGGAAACGAGAGAATTGATAGTGACTTTGATATTTATGTTGTTCTTGATTCAACTGAAATTCGCCCAATTAAAGCAATTCAAAAAATAAACTACGCTCTTTCTCATAAAGATTTACGTTCTGTAGATATACTTGCTAATTATTACAATGTATTTATGTCGACTGCTCAGGCTCCTTCGTTAGAAAAAGAAATTTTAGAACGGGGGGTTAAATTATATGAACGAGATAATTCTAGCTACAAAACGATGGCTTGATTTAGCCGAAAATGACAGGTTATCAGCTAAACACCTTTTATCGTTATACCCTGTCCCAATTGAAGTGATATGTTATTTATGCGAACAGTCGGTTGAAAAATATTTGAAGGCTTATATGTGCTTAAATAGGGTAGAAATTCCAAAAACTCATGACCTTATAAAGCTGAATAGGCTTTGTCAAACCATAGACTCTTCCTTTATTGATATTATGGAAAGTTGTTCTTCTCTTACCCCTTACGGAGTACAAGTTAGATATCCAAATAACATTGAACTTATAGAAGAAGATATGAGTCTTGC
>CAYJHL010000341.1:0-1584 GCA_964369585.1 uncultured Treponemataceae bacterium
AATCATCTTTTGCAAGCTTAGTAATTGATGGAATAATTGCATTTTCATCCTTTTGGCAATCAGGATATGCCATAAATGAAACGGTGCCTATTTGAAAATATGTGTGTATTGATTCTGTCATTGTGTTTCCTTTTTTGTTTGTAGAAAAAAAATCACAGCTAACGGTGCTTTGCATCGTCAGCTGTGATAGTGTACTACAAAACTATAGTTGTATCAAGTTATTAACTTGCATCTATTTTTTTGCATTAAAGTCGTTAAGTGCTTTGTACATAGCTAAAAGGTTTTCTACTGGTGTATCACCTTGAATGTTATGTACTGGACTAAAGATGTATCCACCACCTTTAGAAAGTATTCCTAAGTTTTTAGTTGTTTGTTCATATACTTCTTCTGGAGTTCCAAAAGGAAGAACACGTTGTGTATCAACACCGCCTCCACTAAAGGTTACCTTATCTCCATATTTATTTTTAAGCTCTTGAGGGTCCATGCCTGTTGCAGAGATTTGAACAGGGTTTATAATATCAAATCCTGCTTCAATTAAACTTGGAATAAGAGGTTCAATTGCACCGCAAGAGTGTTTAAAAACTTTCCACTCAGTGTTTGCATGAATCCAGTTAGTCATCTTTTTGTAATAAGGAACATAGAGATCATTGAATAAGTCAGTTGGATAGAACGGACTGACTTGTGTTCCGAAATCTGCCCCACAAAGGAATAATACTTGAATTTTGTTTCCTACAGCTTCATAGTAAAGCTTGAGATTTTCTAAAGCAATGTCGGTTTGGCGGTCAAAAATTTCTTTTACGTAATCTTGTCGAGTAATCATAGAAATATACCATTCTTCGATATCTCGAATACCTTTAGGTACTTCTAGTTGAGGTCCACAAATTGCACCAGTACTACCGAGTGCAGTTCCGCCTACTGAGCCAACAATTGCATAATCTGTATTGTTGTATAAATCTGTGATTATTTCTTGGTTGTATCGGAGGAATTCGTCTTTTACAATTGAAAATTCTTCTAAGTTGTCTTCTACGTTTAGGTTGTCATCGTCAATGGGTTGTTGACGGCAAATTGCATCAAAATACCAACCTTCGCTTGGCATTTTTGCAGATGGACTTAAAGCTTTGTTCCCTTTAGGATACATATATAAACTTCCATCAGGGTTTTGTTCAGTATTGAATAAACCTGGTACTAATACATCATCACCGTGCATTTTCCATGGTTTCCAGCCGTCATTTTTGAAACCATAGCGTGTTCCATAACCCATTGGTGATACGACATCTACATTTAATGCCTGTCGTAAATCTTCATCAATTTCACCAAGCATCAAATAACTTTCTTTCATTTTTACAGGAATTTTTTCTAATCCTAAGGCTTCTCTCATTCTAACAACTGCATTTACGCACATACCTGTTGCAGTTGTCGCTCCTAAATCCATAGGAACTTTATCTGTTTCTTGATGGTTAAGGGCTGCAATAACTCTTTCTCGTGATGTCATAATTATACCTCTTTAAATTTATTTTCTATCTTTTAACTTATTTTCTATAACAAAGGGATGAGTTTGACCTCATCCCTTGCAAAAACTTTCAA
>CAYJHL010000342.1:0-1582 GCA_964369585.1 uncultured Treponemataceae bacterium
CTACAGAACTTAAACTCACATCACCACGAAGCGTAACCGCCCCACCGTAGGTTTGAGTACCTGATGTAGTGATATTTGTAGAAAGGGTTGCTGTTCCTATAGCGTTTACAGAAGCAACTTCAATACCCCCATCTACAGACACAGTTGAGGTATCTAAACTAAGCGCAACACTTGTTCCTGTAACAGAACCCGCTCCGTTTATTATTGTTGCAGTCAGAGTACTACTTCCACTCAAAATAACCGCTACATCTGCTGTAATTGTCCCAACCGTAAGACTTGCCGGTAAATTTACATTCGGAGTTCCCGTGTTAAAAATTGCAGTATCCCCCGCCCCTGCTGGATAGTCAGTATTTGGAGTCCAGTTCCCAGCATCATTCCAAGCCGTGCTCGTCGCACCCGTCCACGTATAACTCGCCCCAAACGCTCCCATCGCACAAAACAACACCATGCACGCAAAAATCACTTGCTTTATATTAAAAAGAGAAAAAATACCCTGTCTTTTACCCAAATTGTTCAAATCAAATCCTTCCAATTATTGTGCCACGGACGGCACCTTACTCACATTTAATTGACTTTTGAGCTAATCGATTTTCTTCGAACCCGCAAAAGTCAGTAGTAAAAGTGCGCAAGGATGCTCACTTTTACGAATATTATAACACATTTTGACCCAAATTCACACTTTTCCATACAGTAAAATCTGTGTAATCTGTGTAATCTGTGGATGTACCTCCTCCACATCTTCACCCATTATGAATCAAATTTCCCTATCTCTTTATCGGAACAAAAGCACTTCTTGTTTAGAAGACAATAATCAATTCAGAATTGCGTATACACAGATTCCATGCTATACTAAACATACAGGAGCAAAACATGAATAATGTAGCATTAATAACAGGCGCTTCAAGCGGAATAGGAAAGTCCCTCGCAATCTACCATGCAAGTAAGGGCGGCGACTCGGTAATAGTTTCAAGAAAACTTGAAGATTTAGAAGTGGTAAAACAAGAAATAGAATCAAAGTACAACACAAAAGTTGTCTGCATTGCAAAAGATTTAAGCAAGCAAGCTGCACCCAAAGAACTTTATAACGAAATAAAAAAGCAAAATATTGAAATAGAATATCTTATGAACAATGCAGGCTTTGGAGGTCAAGGATTTTTCCATGAGCGAGACCTTCAAAAAGAACTCGACATGATTCAAGTAAATATAACAACGCTCACAGAACTTACCCACCTTTTTTTACAAGATTTCAAAGCAAAAAACAAGGGGAAAATATTAAACACAGCCTCTACGGCGGCCTTTATGCCAGGCCCTATGCAAGCAGTGTACTATGCATCAAAAGTTTACGTAATGTCTTTTTCAAATGCATTATCTTGCGAACTTGAAGGCACACAAATTACCGTTACAGCCCTACTTCCAGGCGCAACCGAAAGCAAATTTGGCTCAACGTCGGGCATGTCAAACACATCCCTTTTCAAAAAAACGGTATCTCCAGACATAGTGGCAAAAGACGGCTACGAGGCAATGCTAAAAGGAAAGCTCAACGTTGTATCAGGGCTTCCATTACATTTGAGAATATCCATTT
>CAYJHL010000343.1:0-1581 GCA_964369585.1 uncultured Treponemataceae bacterium
TGATTTTCTGTCCCATTAATCTTTTCATTAAAAGAGAAGTTTTTTTTAGCTCACGGCCAATATAATAATGCTCCATAATATTTCCTGTTTGTTTTATATAAAACTGTTTTATATAAAACAATATATATTTAAAATAAAAAAAAGTCAAGCTGTAAGGACATTTTTAAATGTTAATTTCTAATAAACAAAACTGCAATAAGCTTGACACTCAGAATAGATTGTGATATCCTAACAAAGCACGAAAGTGTTTATTAAAAAAGTAAATAAAGCTAAGGTTAAATATGGACAATAACAATGATTCTACGTTAGGACTCGATTACGTTGATCACCGGTTCGGAGTTCCAAGTTTTAAGAAATTTAAAATTGATTCTCAGTATAAAAATTTTACAAAGCTTTGCATGACAGAAATTGTTAATGCTGATATGTCAATTGCATCTTTCGGTGAAGATGCATACTGTTCAGGATGTTCAGAAGTCTTAAAAGGGGTACAGGCTGTACTTACTTCTTACTGCGTCGATGATGTGATTACCCTATACAATCACTCTTACAAGCGTTTTATTCTTGTTGCAGATGACACAATAGCAGATGAAGCCTTTCAAAAAATTATTGAAAATATGTATGAAAACTTTCAGCATGCAAATGCAGAAGCTACTCCTGTTTCAGGTGTTTCTCGCTTTATACTTGTGTTCGGAAAAGAACTTGTTGACCGAGCAATGAGTGCACATTATGCAGCTCGAAACACTCAAAAAAACTTTATTATTGAAACAAACGAAAAAGAAATATGTGCAGCTGACATTCAAGAAAAGGTTGAAATATTCCATCTCATTTCATATGCAATTCAAAACGATACCATTACGCCATTTTATCATGGTATACGCAATAATAAGTCAGGTAAAATCAACAAGTATGAAGCTCTTATGAGACTCTACGATGAAAAAGGTAATATGTACAGACCAGACTTTTTTATGAGAGTTGCTAAAGAGTTCAAACAATACAATACTATTAGCAAAATAATGCTTGAAAAGGCTCTTAACGATTTTAAGGATTCAGACCGTATTCTTTGCCTTAACATTACACTTTTTGACATTCAGGTTCAAGAATTCAAAGATTGGTTTTTAAAAAAACTAAAAAACTACCCACATCCTGAACAAATTGTGCTTGAGTTCGTTGAAACTGAAAACTATAATAATAACTCAGATCTCTACCACTTTTTACAAGAGGCCCGAAATATCGGATGTAAAATTGCTGTAGATGATTTTGGCTCTGGTTTCGCAACTTTTACTTCAATTATTTCACTTAAACCAGATATCATAAAAGTTGACGGAGAAATAATTAAGAATCTAGCCACTAGTGAAGAAAATAGAATTATTCTCGACTCTATTTGCTTTATTGCTAGGCAAATCAATTCTCACATTGTAGCAGAATTTGTTGAAAACGATGATATTCAAAAAATTCTTCTAGATAGAGGGATTGAGTTTTCGCAAGGCTTCCACTTTGCAGTACCAAAACCGTTAAACGAAATAATTGAAGTATAATACGTAAAAATTGGCGTCCCTGCCAATTTTTACTATCGAGTTTTCA
>CAYJHL010000344.1:0-1569 GCA_964369585.1 uncultured Treponemataceae bacterium
ACACAACATCAAACAAAAATGGCGCTGATGTATCGCCTAAAGGCATAACACCAATGCCTTTTAAGTTGTTATAAAAACCCCTCGTAGGAAACACTTGATAATTAAGCGTATTTAATGTGTACCTTGTAGAAAAATCAAAAGCATAACTAGGATATTCAAGGTTAATATCATCAGTTTCAGAATAACTTAAACTTGAGTCAATCCACCGAAGACCTACTTCGGTTAATAATGCGTGAGCAGAATTAAAAAAGACACCGTATCCTATATCTAGGTTAGCATGACGTAACTGAGAACCCGTAACACCAATTTTCTCAAATCCTGAACTTGCAACATCTAACACACTAAATACATTTAACCTCGATGTAAAAAACATGTATTTTGGAATTGGTTGCATATACACAATTTCTACGCCTGTGGTGTGTAAATATGAAGCCCGTATAGAAACAGTTCCACCATTTTCATCTAAATCGCGAAACTGAAGTGTTGTAGCGGGGCTTAATGCCCATGTAGAACTACTTGAAAGAGTTCCTTCAAAAGTAACTGAAGTATTTAAGTGCACAGTTTTTTGTTGTTTTTGAAAAAATTCTAATTCAAGTGAATTTCCATCTGGCCTCTTATCTATTCTTGAAGTAACAAGAAGATAGTTTCCTGTTTTATATGCGGCATTTAATATGGTTTCAATTTCAACTTCACCGACTGGTATTCCTCGTATTTTTTCAAAGGCAGCATTAATTGACTTTCTGTCACTTTCAAGTATATTTTTTAACTGTAGATGTTCAACTTCAATTTTTGGAAGCTCATTATATGAGTTTTTTCGCTCATACGGTATAGAAGTCTCCTTTGTTACAAAGGTAAATGAAAAACCATCATCGGTAAGTGTTTCAGTATCTTCGACAAGTTCAATTTTTTCTTCATTATTAAAATTTGGGAATATTTCTGAGCGTAAAGTAATTAAATTTTCTCTATATTTTTCTGCTTCCTTCTTTCCTTTTTCATAAATCGCACTCGCTAAAGCATAATCCATTTGACCAAATTCATAAATATCTGGATATAAAATAATATCTGCTAGCTCGTAGTCATCTGATACAACAATTACTTGTTGTAGAGCCATTACTTGATTTATTGTTGTAAGGGGATTTGAGTTAAACGTATCAGCATCATCTGTCATTCGATCAGTTATTTCTACAGCAATTATAATATCAAATCCTAATTCTTTTGCTACTTGTATTGGAAGATTATTTCGTGTAAAACCGTCAATGTAGTAACGCCCATCAACAGGAAATGGTTCAAATACAGCTGGTATACTCATACTTGATCGAATTGCCTCTGCTAAGTCGCCTTGTTCTAAAATGATTAGCTCACCGGTTAATAAATCAACTGCGGTAGCTCGAAAAGGAGTTAATAAACTGTCAAAATGAATGTATGAAGGAATTTTAACCGTCGCTGCTTTTAATGTATTATATATGTATTGGCCTGTTAAAAGACCTTTCCCTAAATCAAGTGTTAAATCTTGCTTTAGCTGAATATTTACTATGTTAGAGTCACTACTATGGCTGCCTAAAGCCTTTT
>CAYJHL010000345.1:0-1568 GCA_964369585.1 uncultured Treponemataceae bacterium
TTTTTTGCTAATACAGGCTTCCTTTTTTTCCGATACTGAATTGTATGGAGTTTAAATGAAACTGTTTGATAAATTAACAATTATGCTAGGGGTTATAGCTTTAGCGTTGGCAGCCCTTTTTATATTATTTCTTATTCCTCAATTTTTAGATTTTGGAACTTTATCGTCTGAAGGGGCTATGACTCTTAGTTCTTTTGGTGAAGTTCTTGTGTCGGTGTATGGATTCTCTGCATTGATGATCCCTATTTTTTTAATTGCTGTTGGAATAATCACATTCTCATCTGCATGGACAGATAAAATAGGTGTTATGCTTGTTGGTTCTTTTATACCATTTCTAACTGTTGTAGCAATAGAATCTTTTACGGTGAAGGTTTTTTCAGGTGTATCTGGAGAATTAGGATTTATAACCTTTTCTGCGTTTTTAATTGTTAGTATTCTTGCATGTGCAATTGAGTATATAATCTTAGGCTTATTCGCAGATGTGATATTAAGTGCAAATATAAGAAAAAAAGCCTTTCAAAAAAGGCAACGAGAAAGCAATACTGAATCTGATTATGTTATAGATAACTCTATTGGAAACATTGACGAAGAAGCCATTGGTTCCATAGTTTTAGATATTCCTACAGTTCAAGAAGAAACCACAGAACTACTACAGGAAGAAGTAAGTCCTATTGCTCAAAGCAAAGAAACTATTGAAGAGGATTCGCATGAATATGACTTTGTATCAAATTTGTTTGATGGCTTAAAAGAAAATGCAGAAATTGAGGCCGCCTTCAATACTGAAAGGGCTGAAGAAAAATATGATGATATCCCCCAAGCCCCAACCTTTGATATAGCTGAATCTATAGAAGAAGATGAAACAATTGAACAAGCTGAAGCAAAACTTGCTGATATTCCATACCAACAACCAGCCCCAGCAATTGATCTTGGTTCTGATGAAGAGGATGAGTATAATTTTATAGACTTAGAAACAGAGCCATCAAGTATTGAACAATCAAATGAAGTAGTTTCAGACTCATACCAAGAAATAAAACCTATTGCAGAGCCTCAAGATATCAGTTTTGATTATGCGTTAGAAGACAAAGATATATTAGACCCTTTTAATTTTTATGTAGAAGAGACTGAAGATTCCTCAAGTACGGATTCAAAAAGTTCAACGGAGGAATCTGAAACCTATGATGACCTAGCAGCATATGAGGATAGTGATGAAGAAGAACTTGCAGAGTTTATTGATGATGTCGATACTGATGATTATATAGAATACGTAGAGGAAGAAGATTACACTGTGGAGGCGGTTGACGATAACTATGTTGAAGAAATTGCTGCAGAGTTAGAGTCAGAAAAAAATGAAACAATAGTAGTGGAAAATCCTGTTCTACCTAAACCACAAAAAAAACGAATAAGCTCCTACAAAATTCCCGTTGAAGGCCTTTTGACAACTTATTCTGATGATGAATACTGGTTAATCGATGAACCTACACGCCAAGCAGGCGACACCTTAGAGCGTACCCTTAGTGAGTTTAAAATTGAAGCCCAAGTTACTGGTATTCGTAAAGGGCCTGTAGTAA
>CAYJHL010000346.1:0-1566 GCA_964369585.1 uncultured Treponemataceae bacterium
TTAATTTTAATAAGTTAACAAAAGAACAACAGGATGATGTTATTTCGAGAACATTTCACGAAGCGGTATAGAACAAACTTTCATCCTAGGTCCTTCGGCAAGCTCAGGATAAACACCGACGAAGGATCTAGTGCGTACCGTCATCCTGAGCCCTGTCGAAGGATCTATGCAAAATTAGATTTCTCGACTTCGTTCGAAATGACGGTGCAGGGGCTTGCAGTGATGGTAAAATTGAATGACAAACATAAATCTTTGTAGTATAATAGGCACACACTATGAGCAAACGTAAAGGATTTATTCATTCAACAGAATCGTTCGGTACCGTAGATGGCCCTGGGGTGCGCTTTGTTGTTTTTATGCAAGGATGTCCTCTGCGATGCCTCTACTGCCACAATCCCGACACCTGGGAAGTTGGCATTGGAACAGAAATCACTACAGATGAGATACTCGAAAAATTTGAAAGGGTAAAAGAATTTTTAAAAAATGGCGGACTCACGGTAACAGGAGGAGAGCCACTGTTACAAATAGATTTTGTAACAGAACTATTTACTGAGGCTAAAAAAAGGGGAATTCATACCTGTCTAGACACTTCAGGAATTACATTTTCAAAAAATAAAAAAGAAACTTTCGATGCACTCATGAATGTTACAGATCTTGTGCTTTTAGATATTAAGCACATAAATGATATAGAACATAAAAAGTTAACCAATTCGACAAATGCTCCAATACTCGATTTCGCTCAATACCTAAACTCAATTAACAAACCTACCTGGGTGAGGCATGTTGCTGTGCCAGGGATTACCTTAAAAGATGAGTATCTATTAAAACTTGGATACTTTTTGGGCGATTTAGATAATGTTAAAGCTGTGGATGTTCTTTCATATCATACTTTTGGAAATTTTAAGTATAAGGAGCTTGCAATTAAATATCCTCTAGAGGGTGTGAAAGAGGCAACAAAAGAACAAGCGCAGTATGCAAAAGAAAAAATATTGCTCGGATTTGGAAAGCGCCTACAAGAACGCCGCATTAAAAGCTAATTATAATACAATTTTGAACAAATATGAGTTTCTTAGGCTTTGAAATCTTTACAAAGAATCTATAATAAGCTATCATAAAAAAAGAGGTAAGTATTAGTGGCTTTTTATGCATTGACTATCTTTTATGCAATATTCTTCTTTTCAAGTACAAAACTGTATTTCAGTATTTGCTACACCGTTATGGATAAGCCACGCTTTTCAAAAAAATCAATCTATATTACTGCACTAATAAATACACTTGTCTTCACAGCAATAACAATAAGCCCTATATCAAACCCATCTATAACATATATTTTATTGTTGCTTTTTTCCATCGTTGAGCTAAATATACTATTTAAGAATAATATGTTTGGTATTCTCATGTATTCCTTTTTTATGCTCATTGTTGTTGTCTGTCTGCAGTCAATTGTCATTGCAACAGGCTTTTTAACAACAAACGCAAATCTTTCTGAAGTTTTTTCAAATCACTTGCTTTTATTTTTGCTTATAGATATTTCTTGGTTTTTGGTAATGGTACTAATTTTTTGTG
>CAYJHL010000347.1:0-1548 GCA_964369585.1 uncultured Treponemataceae bacterium
GCCCAAAGACTATGACTTGGTATGTATCTTGCCGATAGGCGTAGCAACAGGGGAGTCAAAGAAGCCAAAGACAAAAGCCTTTGAAGAAAGAGCCTGGTTTAATGGGTATAAATTGTAGATGTTTTGTATGCTTATGATAGAATATCCGAAAATAGTAATTGAAAAAACAAGAAAAAATACATTTTATTACATACTGTGAGAGGAATCAGTGAAAATGGAAATATCAATTTCAACAGGAGCTTTATATAAAGCAGAGTTTGTAGAGTATATCGTGCGTGATAAGTATGATGGCCTTATCACAATTGAACTTGATTTAGATGATCCGAAAAAGATTGAGATTAAGAGCAGAAATCAATATATAGATATACTTAAAAAAAGTATAAACGACCTCCTAGAGATGACGACTATTTTTTAAAAGCGAAAAAATCAAACCTTTAGCTAAGAGAATATACATCGTATTCGGAGAAAATATAGCTGTAATTAATGCGCATTTGATAGGTGAGGCTTCAAGATATGACAAAGCAGATTGGACTGACATTGGAAGTCAAGATGAACTGCTCCAATACTTGGAAAAGCTTTGGCATACAGTAGCGTATTTAGGGTAAATAAAAACGAATCACGGCACTGTAGCCTAAAACCGCAAGTTGTGAGCCTAATTCTGAAAATTTATGGAGTTAGCTTTTTAACCGTGTTAACCGTGAAATTTATATTATTACGTGTAGGAGGAAAATAAAATGAATAGTGATATGAAACTTTATTATGATTATACGATATCGCCTTTAGGGAAGTTTTTTTATAAATCTTTGTTTAAACAACTCGAGCAAATTAAAGGCAAAAAAATTCTAGATTTTGGTAGTGGTTTTGCATTTACGACAAATTTTTTAGCTCAAAATAATGATGTAACTGCGCTAGAAGTTGATGACAGCATGATAAAATACAGTGAAAAAGCTTGTGCATATACGCAAATTCATGGAGGATTAGAAGAAGTGAAAAAAATGGGTGACAATACCTTTGATGTAATCACTTGTCATTTAGTCTTAGAATTTGTAGAAAACCCGAATGAGATCTTAAATGAATTAGTAAGAGTGCTTAAAAAAGGTGGCACTTTATCTATTGTAAGACATAATAAAAACGGACGAATTATTCAAGCCATCGTTCAAGATTATGACATTGAAGACGCACATCATTTGTTAGATGGTGGAGTTTCCTTTTCAAGCGCCTTCGGCAATATTAATTATTATACAAATGAGGATATAATAAATAGCATGTCAGATATGCTAACAGTAGATAGTATTAATGGCATTCGAGTACTCGCTAGCTTGCATAGTCAAACAATGCAAAACACCAATGATTGGGTTGAGAAAATGTTAGAAATAGAATGCAAGTTACTTGAAAATAAAGACTTTATAAACATAGCATATTTTAATCATATCGTATTTACAAAAAATTAATGAGAAAGTTATAACTGCTTTGCTCATGAGCATTTAAGAAAGTAAACTTTCGGAAATTATTTAAAGTGAGAGTGGGGAATAAAATGAATATAAGACA
>CAYJHL010000348.1:0-1546 GCA_964369585.1 uncultured Treponemataceae bacterium
TCTCTCGAAAGACCACCAGGACCTAACGCATTAAGTCGTCTTTTGTGAGTTAACTCAGCAAGAGGATTAACTTGATCCATGAACTGAGATAATTGACTAGAACCAAAAAACTCTTTAATAGAAGCAACAATTGGCTTAATTGAAATAAGATCTTGAGGTTTCATAGTCTCTGTTTCTTTTAAGCTCATTCTTTCTTTTGCAATTCGTTCCATTCTACTGAATGCAGTTTTTAGCTGATTAGTCATCAACTCACCAACTGAACGAACACGACGGTTACCCATGTGGTCAATATCATCCAAAGAATCAGCACCAATATACACCTTAATGAGGTGTTTCATTGTTGCAATTATATCGTCGTTTACCAAGGTGTGTTCAGTAATAGGTACATCGACACCAAATTTTTTATTAAGTTTATAACGCCCTACTCGTCCTAAGTCATATCGACGACTTGAGAAGAACATGCTTTGTAAATCTTTTTCTGCAGATTCTAGCGTAATAGGTTCACCTGGCATAAGCACTTGGTACACAGCAGATAATGAATCTTCTACTGTTGGCTCGTCAGATTCTGAACCTTCTTGTGTATACCTAATAGACTCGCGTTCAAAACAGTTAATAATCATTTGAGAATCTAATGAATTTTCATCTTCAAATGCTATTAAAGAAAGTTCACTTACCTCTGGGTGCAAGAATAATTCATCTATGCTATGAGGTTGCATTTTTTCACCAGCAGAGAAGACTTTCTTTTCAGCTCCAGATTCAGCATCTTTAATATAAACAGCTTTTGCAAGCACTTTTCCGATTAAAGAATCTTTAAACTCTCTAGAATCTGAAATTTTTACGGTTTCAATTGTGTAAAAAGACTTAATAATATCTTCACGACTAGAAATTCCCAAAGCTCTTAAGAAGATAGTCCCCAAGATTCTTTTCTTTCTGTCAATTTTTGCGTAAATTAATTCTTTCTTTTGGTCAATTTCAAACTCAAGCCAACTACCGCGGTACGGAATAATTTTACTTGAGAAAACACCTTTTTCGTTATTAAAAACTACACCAGGTGATCTATGAATTTGAGATACAACAACACGTTCAGCACCATTAATAATAAAGGTACCTCTGTTTGTCATTAACGGGATATCTCCCATATAGATATCTTTTTGGCGAATTTCGCCTGTATGTTGAAATACTAAGTTAATACGAGCTTTCAATGGAACGGAATATGTTAATCCGCGTTGCTTGCATTCTAGCTCAGAAAACTTAACACTTGATTCGTCGAGTTCATAATATTCATATTCAAGAATCATATCGCCATTGGGGCTTTCTATTGGGAAAATTGTTTGAAAAACTTCTTCAAGCCCTTGCTTTGTCAATGGTGCGCTTTTTAGCTTCAGTTCTTTTTGTAAGAAATTTTCGTAAGATTGAAGTTGAATATCGATTAGGTCGGGCAACTCCATAAAGTTGCGAATGTTTTTTCCTATGTATTGACGATTAACTGTTCGCTCTTTCGTAGCCATTACATACCTCATTTTTTTTACAAATAAACATACCACAA
>CAYJHL010000349.1:0-1539 GCA_964369585.1 uncultured Treponemataceae bacterium
CTTTGCATAAATACAAATGCTGTATACCTACTATAAATAGTATATGGCATGGTTTAAAAAAATAAAGTGACATGTGTCACTTTATTATATATTTTACCATAGTTTTTTATATTTGGATAGTTTTTTTTCGTGATTAAGAAGTCTTACCTAAGCTTATAACCCTTTTCAATTAATACTTCTTTAATGCTTGCAATATGTGCAAGGTTTTTTGTCTCAAGTGATATTTGTATTGTGCAATCGTTTAAGTGACTATCTTCCAAATTTCTGTCATGGAGTACCCCAATAATGTTTGCTCCAGTTGATGCAATTATTGATGTTACTTCTTTTAATTGGCCAGGCTTATCAATAAGTTCTATTGTTAATTCTGATAATCTTCCAGACCTCAAAAGTCCACGGTGAATAACGCGAGACAAAATATTTACGTCTATGTTTCCACCACTTACAATGGCACACACCTTTTTGTTTTCTACAGGAATTTTATCAAAGAGAATTGCTGCAACAGCTGCAGCCCCTGCACCTTCTGCGACCAGCTTTTGTTTTTCCATCAGAGTTAGAATTGCCGTTGCAATTTCATCATCGCTTACGGTAACAATATCGTCAACATATTCTGAGCAAAGTTGAAATGTAATTTCGCCCGATTTTTTTACGGCAATACCATCTGCAAATGTTGTTACACTTTCAACTTCAGATCTTTTTTTATTATCTAAAGAAAGCCTCATGCTTGCAGCGCCCTTTGACTGTACACCGTAAACCTTACAGCTTGGCTTTAAGCTTTTGATAACAAAGGCAATTCCTGCAACAAGACCACCTCCACCAACAGGTACAATAACAGCTTCTACATCTTTTAATTGTTCTAGAATTTCAAGCGCAATGGTGCCTTGGCCTGCAATAACATTTTCATCATCAAAGGGGTGTAAGAAAATTGCGCCTGTTTCTTTTTGGTATTCAAGCGAAGCTGCATAAGCATCATCGTAAATACCGTCGATTAGTTTTATTGTGGCACCATATTTTTCAGTGGCTTCAATTTTTGAAAGTGGGGCAGTTGCAGGTAGAAATATAGTAGATTTTATTCCGAGCTTTTGCGCTGCGAGGGCGACACCTTGTGCATGGTTTCCTGCAGAACAGGCAACCACACCACGCGCTTTTTCTTCCTCTGTTAAAAGAGACATTTTGTAATAGGCTCCACGAAGTTTAAAGGAACCGGTAAGTTGTAAGTTTTCTGTTTTTAGATAAAGCTCACACTTTTCAGAAAGTGACTTTGCAGGAATTATATCGGTAAGCCTTGCTACATCTTTTAGTGCATGAGAGGCTTTGTAAACAGTATCGAGTGTGAGCATGTTATTCTCCAGATTGTCTAATTATATGTATAAAGGGTACTTCAAAAAACTGCAGTTTTTTGAAGTGTTCCTTAGATTTACATTGCGACGTTTTAATGTAAATGTTTTATTATAAATATTTACATTAAAACTCGACAGGGAACCTCTGAAAAGGAATTTGTTTTTTAGAGGTTCCTTAAGTATATAGCATTGTTTGATTTTT
>CAYJHL010000350.1:0-1530 GCA_964369585.1 uncultured Treponemataceae bacterium
TAACCGCTGTAAATAAAATGCGAACTGCCGAGAACTATATAATGAATGTGAGCCTTAACGGTAAGATGGTTGAAACGCCTTATCTTACAGCTAAAAAAGAAACCCTGAAAGAAAATCTTGATTTAACGGAATTGTGGTTGCAAGAACTAGAGGAAAGTGGTTATACATATGCTAAATTAGATAATTTGGCAATTAAACACCATCAAATACTTGGTGTACCTAAACATTTTATAACAAAATACCTAAGCCACTATAAAGGACATCCATATAACATGGAGTTTAACACAAATGATCTTGTTAGCTTAATAAACGATAATAACGACGGAACTTTAGATACTTGGGATATCGCAATAGCTACCGGTAGTGGAAATGATAAAGATGAAGTTTTCTTTAATATTCAAAATTTTAAATCAGCTGCTAGATCGTTTACGTTCAAAGATTCTGTAAATGCTATCCAAATGTCGGGTAGTAAATCTAGATTAGGCACAACATCATTTGCTAAAACAGGATTGACCAAAGGTGAAGTATCTAAAATTGAAGATATTGAAAGAAAATCTTGGGCACTAGGCGTAACAAAAAAAGCCTTCTCACAAGACGCTTATTTCCGTTCAGGCATAAAGCGAAATCCACTGCTAGTGATTTATCCTGTTAGCTTAAAAGTTGAGACTAAGGATAAAAATGGTGATTTAATTATAGATTCCAGAAAAAAAGAGTTTGTCGAAAATACATCGTCTCCTTGCATAGGATTAAGCGTTGGTATTCCTAAGATTAATGGCAAAGCACCTCAGCAATACCAATACAAAATAAATATGGTAAAATATAGAGAGTTATTGGGCGTTTCTGATGACTATCAAGAAATTGACGACTCAATCGAGTAGAGGTAAATTATGTTTAATAGCGTAAAAGAAATTTTATCAAACCATAGAGATCAGGAGTTATTCACTTTGGTTGATGCTACTCATCCAATAGGAATTTATATCGGAAAAGATGTTAGTTATCGAAGCACTCTTTTTATACTTTCTTCATTTAAACCTACACTACTTAAATCCTCAGCATTAATTGATGTTAATATTGGAATTAGGAAAGATGAATCTTGGGGTATATCGTTATCGCTTAAAGATAATAAATTTTCTGACTTGTTTTGCCATTTCTGTGATGATATAATTCAATCATCGCATCATATTACAGACAACAATAAAGGTGTATTATTCATTTGTGATAGATACGAACAATGGCAAAAGATGCTTAAAAAAGACCTTACAGGAATGCTGTCAAAAAATTCAATCAAAGGTATATTAGGTGAAATGATGTTTTTAAAAAACGTTTTAATCCCTAAGCATGGACAAAGTAATGCTATCGCTTCTTGGCTAGGACCTGAAATGCTTCCTCAAGATTTTATGTGCGATAATATGTGGTTTGAAGTTAAATCTATATCCAGTAAAGCGGATAGTGTTAGCATCTCGTCTTTAGAGCAACTTGATGTTGCAATCCCGGGAGAACTTTTAGTTGTTTATTTAGATTCGTCAAGCA
>CAYJHL010000351.1:0-1521 GCA_964369585.1 uncultured Treponemataceae bacterium
AAAGCGCATTCTTAGCGGTATTGAAAACAAATGTAGACTAGATAATTAATAATTAACAATTAATAATGCATAATTATTAGGGTGGAACGAGGGAGAAAAGGAACCACAGATTAAGCAAGAATTAATTAAAAGAGGTTAGAATTTTTCTAACCTCTTTTTTATGTTTGCTGCTCTGAGTTAGGAAGTTGGAATTGGCTTCCACTCGGCATCGAAGAACTTCTCGTTATTATTATCTGCTGCATACCATCCTGTCTCTGTGTCACGGCTATATTTTGGATATGGTTTTTCACTGTCAGCGTCCTTTGTATAGTTTGTATACACTGTGGTTAATTCTGTACATCCTTCGAATGCATCACCTTCAATAGTTTCAACGCTATTGGGAATGGTTATGCTTAGCAAGCCACTACAGCCATAGAATGCGCCGCTTTCTATGGCTGTAACGCTATAGGGAATAGTTATGCTTTGTAAATTGGTGCACTCAATGAAAGCACCTATTCCAATGGATGTAACAGTATTTGGAATAGTTATTTTTTGTAAAGCAGTACATTTACTGAATGTAGCTTGCGCAATACTTGTAACGCCATGAGGAATGCTTATACTTTGTAAGTTATGACAGAGAGCAAATGCTTCGACGCCAATAGTTTTAACACTATTAGGAATGCTTACGCTTTGTAAGCTAGTACATCTAGAGAATGTATAGTTTTCAATGGCTGTAACAGTATTTGGAATGGTTATATTTTGTAAGTTGGTACAGCCATCGAAAGCACTGGAACCAATAGAGATAACACTGTTAGGGATAGTTATGTTTTGTAAATTACTACAGCCATATAGTGCACTGTTTCCAATAGAGATAACACTATTGGGGATAGTTATATTTTGTAAGTTAGTGCAGCCACTGAAAGCACTGGAACCAATGGAAGTAACTGTATGGGGGATGGTTATGCTAATGATTTTTGTATTAATTCGAAATGCGCCGCTTCCTATACTAGTTATTGATATATCGTTTACTGATGGGGGGATGTGTACAAATGGGTCGGTTCCAGTGTATGCTGTTATTGCTCCGTTTTCTTCAGTAAACTCTGACTCAGGGGTGTAGTTTGCCCAAATAGCATATAGTTTAATATTCTGTGTTGCAGTAACTATTTTGCCATCTACATAGGTTGCTCCGTTTCCATCTTTTTTGGTGTTCCAATGAGAAAAGACATCTTTGCCTGCGGGAACTGTAAAACTATTTGCGGTTAAGTTTTGAGCAACACCTGTAGTAAATGTTTGAGATGCCATCTCCCCTGTGCCACCGTTAGCGTTAAAAGTTACGGTATAAGTAGCCGGTGGGGTAGTTTTTTTAGGTTCGGCTGGGTGATTACAACCAACAATAAATAAGCCTAGTATAGCTAGGCTTACCAACAAGATAATTTTTTTCATACATTCTCTCCTTCAAATACTATAGCATTTATTTATAATCCCAACAAGTATTATATGATTCAATTGCAAAAAAACTTAAACTGTGGTATAGTATTAAAA
>CAYJHL010000352.1:0-1517 GCA_964369585.1 uncultured Treponemataceae bacterium
CGCTTGTTGCATAAAAGGTAACATTTTCTCTTTTTGGAAGCTTTGATTTACAAGAAGGTTTACAATAAATACTTGTCGATTTTACTGCATAGAAAAATTGGCCATCAAAATGTGTATCATTACTTGCAACTGCATTCCACATTTCATTATCATTTATTTTGTCCATGTTGCACTCCCATTACTGGTAAAAAAATCAATAAACTAATAAAAGTATATCATAAGATAAAAAACCATTCTTCCTTTTTTTGCACATACAATTTTTACAAGGATTATTCCATTTTTTCTTTTACTTTTTTAAATCCTCTAGAATCCATTATACTCTGAAGGTTTTTAATTTACAATATAATTTTTTCACTTCTGTATATGATACTGTTTGTTACATAAATATAAAAGTATACAAAAAAATAAAAATGCTCAGTGTTGTAATTTCTGTCTTGTGCAATAATTAAAAAAATGCTATAATTTTGCTTAATTTTGGTACACGTAATATCTACTATAGTTAGATGTTACGTGTTGGAGGATGGGGTTGCACAAAAAAATATTACAGCGCGTTGATGTACAAGTAGCTATACTTGTTGTATCAATGGTAGCTTTTGTAGGTATGATAGTTTTTAACCTTGTATATTCAATGAGTTATAGACAAATGATACAGATGCTTGAAAGTAACGTGAGCTCACTTGCGAGCCATATAGATGATCATATTGACGCTACAATTTTTACTGAAATTAAAACCAAAGAAGACATGGAAAAAGATAATTACAAAGACGCTCATGCGTTTTTTGATAGAATTCGTGAAACTAGTAACGTTAAATACCTATATACCGCAGTTGAAAATGATTTAGGCGAATTAGTCTATCATGTTGATGGGCTTCCTTATGATGATGTTGACTTTCGAAATGTAGGGGACTTAATTGAAGCTGACTTTCACAGTCCTCTTTTGCGGGCGCTCGATGATGAAATTGTTATGCATAATGATATTTTATCTACCGAATGGGGTAATGTCTTTGTTGCATATTATCCAATACATGATGAAAACAACGTCGTTGTAGCAGCTCTTGGTATTGAGTTTCCTGCTGAAAACCAATACAAGGCATTTAGAGATATTCGTTTGCTAATAAATATTGTTATGCTCGTTATATGCACACTTGCAGGATACGTGTCTGGTGCATTATTTAAGAGAATTTCAAATCCTCATTTTAAGGATATTTACAATACTGACTCTTTAACAAAGCTAAAAAATCGTAATGCCTTTGATACTGATATGCACAATTATATTCAAACTTCACATTTAGATGGAGTTGTGCTAGTTATAACAGACCTAAATGGTTTAAAGCCTGTTAATGACAAATTGGGGCACAAAATGGGCGATTTTTACATAGAGTCATGCGCAAAAGCACTAGTAGTTGATACTATGGGCTATTGCGTAGTATATCGGATTGGTGGTGATGAATTTGCTACCATTATTCCTGCACGGCATAGCAATATAGTTGATCAATATATTGAAGCTGTGCATAAGC
>CAYJHL010000353.1:0-1511 GCA_964369585.1 uncultured Treponemataceae bacterium
CTCATCAAATACGTGTACACTTAAAACATATTGGCTGTCCTATTTTAGGCGATCCATTATACGGAAAAAAGGATGTTGTATTTCCAAATGCTACGTTAAAACTTCACGCACGACGGCTTGGAATCAGACTACCTCCAACATCAAATCCTAATGACGATATTTTTGGTGAAATTACAAGTCCTGTGTATAAGTCGCAGCGAATTGAAGACTTTGTATTTTTTACTTCAAGTACTCCTCAGCACTTTTTGGACGTGCTAAGGGGGTTAAAAGATAGATTTGAACGAAGCCAGTTTGCCAATTATTAATTAATAATGAATAATTAATAATTTCAGATAGGTGTGTGGTGTCATACCGAGCGTAGTCGAGGTATCTTTTTTGTAGCATAAAGAAGCGCATATTTTAGAAGGAAGGCATGATAAACATACATATAATTTACAATGATGAAGATTTTCTCATAATTGATAAGCCTTCTGGGCTACCGTCTGCGCCATTGAGTGAAGATGACACAGAAAATGCGTTTAGTATAATTTCAAAAGATTTTCCAAATATCAAAAATGTGATTGGTAAAAAGATAATTGAAGGTGGGTTAGTTCATAGAATAGACACCGATACTCGAGGCCTCTTACTCATTGCGCAAACACAAAGCTTTTATGATTCAATTATAGCACAGCAGCTCAATGGTAACTTTATAAAATACTACACAGCTTTTTGCATAGATAAAAGAGCAGGGGTATCAAATTTTAAAAATCCACCATTAAGCGTATCTTCTCGTTTTCGATTTTTAGGAGAAGGCAGAAAAAAGGTTGAGCCAGTATTTGAACATTCTGGCAGAGCAGCGCTAAAAAAAGCAGGTAGCAAACTATACACTACAAACATTGTGAGTATTGAAGATGTTTCGATGCCATTTGAAAACAATTGCGTAAAAATAGGGTGTAGCATTACAGAAGGTTTTAGACATCAAGTGAGAAGCCACCTTTCGTATCTAGGCTTGTCTATTATTTCTGATCCATTGTATGGCACTCAAGGAAGTATAGACAATATGCAATTTTTCGCAAGAGGCTTAGAGTTTTTACATCCTGTAACTCGGGAGAAATTACAGTTTAGTTTATCTATAGATGATAATAATTATGAATTAGGAAGGCGGAATTAGGAATTAAGAATAAAATTGCGCATCCCCTGTCATTCTTATTTTTATCACATATCTTTATCTGTGAAGAATCTCCTGCCATCTGCACCCTAACAATTATACATTATACAGTAAAACAATAATATTAAATTTTGTCGCCTTTTATTTGTCGAAATTATTTTTTTGTGGTATAATTAGACAAGTGGAGATAGTCTTATGAATACAGAAACTAAAGTTATCGAATTCGTTTCGTTTTGTATAGAAATGTATGCAAAAAAACATAGTGTTTCCGGTAGCCTAGTTGCAAAATCATTTGAAGAAGCAGGAATAATTGACTATCTTATGAATAATTACGAAGGCTTGCACACTCAAGGCGAAGGATATA
>CAYJHL010000354.1:0-1506 GCA_964369585.1 uncultured Treponemataceae bacterium
GCTTTGCAAATGGTACAACTGAAAACCCAAGCTATGAAGATGTCATTTACAGAAATACAGGACACGCTGAAACAGTGCATATTCAGTACGACCCAGGAATTGTGAGTTTAAAAACACTTACAGAGCAATTTTTTAAAATTGTAGACCCAATCAGTGTAAACAAACAAGGCAATGACATTGGGACACAGTATCGAAGTGGTATCTATTATGTCGATGAAAGCGATGTGGATATTCTAAAAGCTGTTTTTGCTGAAGTACAAAAAAAATATAGTGTGCCAATTGTAACAGAGTTACAGCCACTGGATCACTATTTTTTAGCAGAAGCCTATCATCAAGATTACTTGGCAAAAAATCCGTATGGATATTGTCATATAACATTTGAAACGTTAGATGAAGTAGTGCTAGAAACTGAAAAATTATCACTTGGTAAATACTCTAAGCCAAGCATTGAAGAATTAAAAGAGAGACTTACACCCTTACAGTTTGATGTAACACAAAATGAAGGAACTGAGCGAGCCTTTGACAATGAGTACTGGGATAATAAAGAAAAAGGTATTTACGTAGATATTGTAACTGGAGAGCCTTTGTTTAGTTCAACCGACAAGTATGATTCCGGAACAGGATGGCCATCTTTTACTAAACCTATCGACGGTGAAAAAATAGCTGAACACGTAGATAATAGTTTTTTTATGAGAAGAACTGAAGTTCGAAGCGCCTTTGGCGACAGTCACCTTGGACACGTGTTTCCAGATGGGCCTAAAGATGAAGGTGGTTTACGCTATTGTCTAAACTCAGCCTCACTCAACTTTATCCCATATGATGAAATGGATGAATTAGGATATGGTGAATATAAAAAATATGTTAATTAATAATTAAAAAGGCACAAAAAAACCCTTGAAATTTTTCAAGGGTTTTTTGATATATATATTCGTAATTAGGAATTAGGAATTATACATTATCACTCAAAGTTCCAATTGCCGCGGGAAGGGTAGTATCCCCAAAGGCCGTTTGTTTTAGTACTAGTAGTACTTATGGCTCCTGCATAAATGGCATCATTATAAAATGCAACAGATAAAATTTCTTTTTCACCCATAGTTGCTTCGGCATTTGAATCAAGATTGCTGTTTCCAGTTGGTACGCCGCTTGCATTTAGTGTTACTTGCTCTAAGCCTAAATCTGTTCCAACATATAGCTTATCATTAGCATAGACCATTGTTGTCGCATCGCTAATACTTAAATCTCCTGCCCATGTAGCATTGTCAGAAGAAATTTGTATTTTTCCATCTATAACTGAATAGAGTGTATTTGTTCCATCTGAGCAAAATGCGCGCGTATTTGAAAAATAGTCGGTTATGTTCAGTGCAGCTGCAGATACAACAGTTGCTGCGTTTGTAGGCTGTGTTGTCAATTGTGTCGCACTTCCTGTAGAAAGTTCGTATACTGTACCACCGATTCTTGCATACGCCTTTCTTCCCGTTGTATTATCAGCTGCAGTTCCAATAGCAC
>CAYJHL010000355.1:0-1504 GCA_964369585.1 uncultured Treponemataceae bacterium
TTTTTTTTAGGGCTGTGTCAATGGAGAGTAATTAATAATTAACAAGTAATAATTAATAGGAGTTTTACATGGTCTAGAACTCATTTCATCAACCACTGTTTTTTTCAGAGGCAAGCGCCATCGTTCTTCAATATTGCAAGGGTAATATTAATTAATAATTATAAATTATACATTATAAATTGATATTCTGCCACTTTCCGCCCTTAAATCGATGTCTGGTAAGGGTAAAGCGTACTATTTGGTCTAAAAGTAACCCTAACCAAGCCCCAATAAGTCCCATCCCTAAAGGGTATACAAAAAGCCAACTAGAGAATGGTCTAATAAAGGCAACACTAACCAAAGACACAAATGCTGTATACTTTGTATCCCCAGCACCTCGTAGGCAGCCACCAAAAATCAATTGAGCAATCTGAAGCATAACAATAATGGCTACAAGCTTCATTATAATATTACCATAATCTAGAATTGCTTGATCGGTTGCAAAAAGTGAATAAATGTGCTTTCCAAAAATAATATACACAATAGCTATAATGAGCGAAAATAAAAAACCAATTTGCTGGCAAAATGCACCATACACTCGTGCAAGATCGGTTCTTCTTTGACCTAAGCTTTGTCCAACAAGAGATACACCTGCTACTGACAAGCCATCACCTATCGAAAAAGAGATAGTAATGATAGTCATACCAATTTGATGAGCTGCGAATGCTACCGTCCCTAAATTTGCAACTACTAGAGCAGTGAGTAAAAAGCCAAAACGTAAAAAAACTTGTTCTACAAAGGTTCCGCTTCCTACTTTGTAGAGACTTCTATAGATATTAGTTTTAAATTTTAGGGTGTTCGTTTTACATAGCAGATAAAGATATTCTTTTTTTTGCAATACCGATGTAAATGAGACAACAAAACCGGTAAAAAAGCCGAGTAGGGTAGCAAAGGCCGCCCCTTTTACCCCGAGAGCTGGAAATCCAAAATTTCCACCAATTAAAAGATAGTTAAAAACTACATTAACAAGGCTCATGCTTACATTTGCTCTCATGCTTATTTTTGTTTTTCCAACCCCTCTCTGAGCTGCATTTATCCCCATAGTTAGGGCTTGAAAAAGCAATCCTGAAATAATTATTCTAAAGTATATAACTGAATCTTCGTGAGTATCAGCTTGACTTCCTGCAAAGAGTAGAATCTGTTCTGAAAAAATGAGTGCCAGTGTAGTAATGCAAATTCCTAAAATAATTATGACAAAAATTGATTGCAATAATACCTGGTTTGCTTCGTCTTGCTTTTCTTCGCCCTTGCGTCTCGCCGTAACGGCACTAATTGCTGTACCTAGTGCTATAAAGATGGCAAGACAAATAAATTTTGGTTGATTAGTTAAACCTATTGCTGCAATTGCAAATGAACCAAGAGATCCTACCATAATGGTATCAACAAAAACTGTTAATGCCATTAAAAAGGATTCAAGGGCTGCAGGCCACGCAATACGCACTGTATTAGCCAGAAAATCCCTATT
>CAYJHL010000356.1:0-1499 GCA_964369585.1 uncultured Treponemataceae bacterium
CTAAGTCAGCTATACTGACGGAAGTTGGTTTTATTTTTACTAAATATTCATACGCTAATTCATATATAATTTGATTTTTCTTACACTCGTTCATTTATTCAGACCCCAATGTATAATAGTTTCTACTGTCGCAATCCTGAAGAGTAACATTATAAGTATCTCTAATTTTACCTCATACAGCTCTTTTCATATATAAGTATAACACAGAAGAAAGATTTCAACACAAAAATATATTTATTTTTATGAATACTTAACAAAAAATTTGTGCAACCAAATCGATGACACTATTATTTTTTGTTATTCTTTTATATACTTATTACATCGCAGTTATGCGTCTCTATACAACCTTTTATGGAATACCAATAACAAGCATATGGAAAGAGAATCATTACAAGATCGATATAATAAAACCTTTTTGGAAGAAGCCGAACAGAGAAGAGAAAAGCTCCTTTACACAAAGCTCAGTGTGGGACGAGTTACAGATAAACGGGTTAAACATATACTTGAATTGTTATACCAATTACATCAATGTTATTATTTGGGCTTATTTAATGCTGCAATAAATATAGGTGGAAACTTACTTGAACAATCTTTGCTCGTTTTATTTGAAGAAATTCTACGAAAAAAAGGTTCTGTAAGTTTAAAAACAAAAAATGGTTATGAGCTAATTCGTGAAGGCGAAAGTTTTATAAACATTGGTCTTAACACATTAATGTTGAATGCACTTGACATTGGAATCATAGATGAAAAAAGGTTTCCTAAAGCAATGAAGCTAAAAAATATTCGTAACCAATCTACCCATGACATGCTTCCATCATTTAGGATTGTTGATAATTATTTTGTGGCAAATTTAGAAAATGCATATGGGAAAGAATACAGTACTATAAAAATCAATCGATATGAAGTACGCGACAAAGTTTTAGCACGAAGTAAAGAGGAGCTTTTTGCTTTTTATGTACTTACCCGCACAAGAAGTCTTATTAGCCACCTTTTTAAAGACAGAGTAAAAATTTATCCACCAAAAGAATTTGAAGAGGAAAAAACTGAACAAGTAAAAAGTGAATTACCGTCAAAGGTTAAGTTATTTATTATTAGCATAACTAAGTTTTTCACTAAGAAAAAATAGATTTAAATAATACTCTTTGTTTTAAGATATTTCTCAATCCTTCGTATACTCCCCAGTACAATTGAGCACCACTTTCCCACCAGTATTTTGTCTTTTCTATTTCCAATTGTTGATATAACGGCGATTGGTAAAATTTGAGAAGTTCTTCTTTTTGTGAAGTTCCATTTTCATGTGCACTTATTTCTGTAAGGGTTGCAATTTTAAATGGGAGTAAAAATTGTATACCACAAAAAATGTATCGACAAATAAAACGCCATCACATTCACCTGCACAAGAAGCCCTTGCGAAGATACAAGAACTTCTTGTTTCACTACAGCTTTATTTATTTGCAGCAGTTAAAATGCTTGCAATGTCTTCTTTATTTAATTTTCTT
>CAYJHL010000357.1:0-1472 GCA_964369585.1 uncultured Treponemataceae bacterium
TTGAACTTTGGCTTTGCTTGCTTATCTTGCTTGAACTTCGCATAATCGTACGTTCGCGGCTCTAAAATGCGAATTTGTATGGCTTTTGGTGTATACTGCTCACCCAATGTTTTAAACCTCACAGCTCGCTCTTTATTGCTAGGTTTTAGCGTTGCATATTTCTTATCAAACTGCATTTCATAGCCTTTTACAGACAGCTTTGCCACAAACTGTTTCCAAGACAAAGACAGCTCTATCGCTTCGTCAATGTCCTGCCTTATTAAACTGCGCCAGTTGGTTTCACCTCTATTTTCTGCTTGCCATGCGTTATATGCGTACTTATTTTTTAAGTATTCCGGCTCTACAATTTTAGAAAGCCCATATTTCTCGCACAGCTCATCAGAGTAATTTCGAACAGTTGTGTAATAAGATTTTGCATTGCTACGATATTTTGCACCCGTGAACATATTGACTGAGTTGAACACAATGTGGTTGTGGTAGCAATTTGTGTTAAGGTGGGTTGCTATCACAACTTCGTATTCTTTGCCTAGCAGTTTTTCTGCAAGCTCAATGCCAATTTTATGCGCTAATTCGGGAGAAACTTCGCCCTCTGCAAAAGATTGTATTAAGTGATAACCCTGCACGCCGTCTGTTTTATTGTACATTTCTTTAGTGGTTCGCATGTCCTCAAATGCAAATTCAACACGGCAATTAATTGCACTCTCAAACACATCTGTTTCGGTTTTTTCTCTGTTTAAAGCGTAATCAACAGCACTTTGCAAGGTGGTCTTGTCCTTGTTTTGAACATATTCAACTGTGTTTTTCAGGCGCTTAATCGGAATAATACTCGTGTAGGCTATTTGCTCCACCACTTTTCTTTAATTTCTTTGCAAATTGCGTTTGCCAAGCTAATTGCTTTTATCAACTCAACTAAATTTAAGTTTTTACTGATATTTGCATGTTTTGCAATTTGATTTAAATTGTTGCACATTCCGGCAATATCACGGCATAGTTCTGCGTGATGAATACAAGGCATAGGGTTTATCTTCTTATTCGCTATTAACCCTCGCACAAATTCTTCTCTGTTTAGATTTGTTGTACTTACTTGCTTTTGTAAATATGCATATTCTTTATCACTAAACCGCACAGTTATTTTTTTATTTCTTTCTGACATTAAACCACCTCACTTTCACTCGACAGGGTCGATAGGGACGATAGGGACGATAATTTTAGGGGCTTGTTTTTAATGTCCCTATCGTCCCTGTTATTGTAAATTTCTATGTATCTCGCTCCATTACTTTTGCATATTTTTGCTGATATACCAATGTTTTCTAAGTTTAAAGACAACCTCTTCAAATTTTTAGACAACATTTTATTTGTAATATTATCGTCCCTGTTTCGGTTTAACAGGGTCGATAAATCTGTGGCTGTCCCCTTATAGTAAGCTGTGCCTACCATGAAATTTTTGATAAGTTCCACAAACTTTTTATCAG
>CAYJHL010000358.1:0-1465 GCA_964369585.1 uncultured Treponemataceae bacterium
TGAAAGGAAAGAGGCATAAAAATCATTGCAGGTCGTTCCAAATCAATAAAGTCTAAAATATCTTTTTCAGTTAAGTGCATCCATTCTGGGTGTATGTATCTCCATTGTTTCCATGTTTGCACTATTTTAAATAGATTATCTAAAGTATTTTGAGTAGTTTCATTATCTGTGCTTATAAGGGGTGTTTGTGCAAGCTCTAAAAAGTCTTCTTCAGTTTGCACTCGATTTTCATTGAGAATTTCTACAAACTTCATGTATCCATCTTTTCCGTAAAAAGACTCAATTAATGCACTTAAGAATAACAATAGTGTACTGTCATCCCCACCTGCAATTACAAATGGATAGCCTGTTTGTGGAGCGTTTTGCTGCACATAGGAGGCAAAAGGAAGTAGCTGAGTAAAAGTACGCAATGGGTTTCCACTATTATAGTTACGGAGTAAAAAGGTATTATACGATATTTCAAAATGATTAAGTATTATTGGAACAGCATAAGCGTTATTTTGAAAAAATCCCGTACTTGCAATTGATTTTGGAAAATTGTTATATAATTCGGATGGAACTCCAACTGATTTTTGTGCAATAGACTCAGCGTTTTTGCCAGCTAGTGTGAATACAATATCACTTTTACCGACTTGATCTTCTAGTGGAAGCGATACATCAAGTTGCATAAACTCAAAAGAAACATCCGAGTTTTTAACAGAGCTAGTTTCGATAATAGTTTGTTCAATCGCAACTTTAGTTTTATCATCTAGTCCGTAAAATGAAACATGTAATACATTACGATTCGATTGATACTGTACGAATAAAGCTACGCAAACACCAATAACTATAGTAAAAAGACCATACAATAAGTATTTAATTTTTTTTGAAATATTTTTCACACTAAAAGAATACTAAATATTTTCGATAAATGCAAGTAGAGATTTAGTGTATTTGTAGACCTTAGAAATAATGCCTTATTTCTAAGGTATGAGTTGCCTTATGTAACAGAGGTTCCTGGTTCTACGTCTGTTTCCGGTTTTAAAAGAACACATGTTTTACCATCTTCTGTTTCAACGCATAAAAGCATGCCCTGTGATTCAATACCGCGCATCTTTCTAGGTTTTAAATTTATAAGAACAATAATTCTTTTTCCAACTAACTCTTCAGCAGTATAGTAATCTACCAAGCTTGAAACAATTTGTCGAGGATTTTCCTCTCCTGTGTTCACCATAATTTTATACAACTTTTCTGCATTTTCTACTTTTTCGCAAGTAAGTACAGTTCCTGCTCGCATATCTAGCTTTGCAAAATCGTCATATTCAATAAAATCTTTCATATATGAATCCTTATAAATGATAATACAAATGAGTGTATAATATTTTGTAAAAAAAACCAAGTATTATAATGATACTTTTCTTATTTTTTATGATTGACGCATACATATAATTGGTGTAATATCTTTAATACTAAATACTTAAGGAAA
>CAYJHL010000359.1:0-1430 GCA_964369585.1 uncultured Treponemataceae bacterium
GTTTTTTACGAAAACTTCCAGTCAACGTATATAGCTACAAAAGAGCTTATTGCTGCTGGTCATACAGAGATTGGTATTATTGCAGGTGATTTAAACTTGCTTATTGGCCGTGACAGGTTAAATGGTTATATTGCAGCAATGGAAGAAAATGGATTGTATGTGGATAGAAACTATGTGTTACATGGAGACTTTACTGCAAATACAGCTTATGAACTTACAAAAAAAATGTATGATTCAAAGCACTATCCGCAGGCGATGGTAACAAGTAATAACTATACGAGCTTAGGTTTTATAAAGGCCTGCAAAGAGAAGGGTATAGAAATAGGGAAGGATGTTGCAGTAATAGGAATTGACCATATTCCTTCTTTGGATGCCATTGATTATCCTCTTTCAGTTGTTACACGTGATGCTGTAGAAATGGGCCGTACTGCTATGACTATGCTCATAGAAAGGTTGAAAAATCCTAAGGCTCCAAAAAGATTAAGTATGATTCCTTGTGAATTGCACTTAAAAGGATCTGAAAAACTCATTGGCAAAGAAGTCAATTAGTTATAAAAAAGATGTGTCATAATAAGTATGACACAAAAAGGAGAAAAGAATGAAAAAAATTTTTTCAATTATGTTGTTGGCACTTTTATCAGTGTCATTTGTATCAGCAATGGGTAGTAGTGATGCTGCAGAAGGGCCTCTTACTGTAGCAGTAAGTATTCGTTCAATGTCAAGTGAGTATCACACTCAATATGTAGAAGGTGCACAAGCTTTCATTGATACATTACCAGCTGGAACAGCTGAACTTCAAGTATTAGCTTGTGAGTCTAATGATGACAAACAAATTAATGACATTAAAGCATTAGTTGCTAGCAAAGGTAGTAATATGATTCTTTTTGTTGACCCAAACAATGCACCTAACATTGTTCCTATTGCTGAAATCTGTGAAGAAGCTGGTGTTTATTGGACAAGTGCTTGGAATGTTCCAGAAGGAATGTCACCGCTCGATTTTAAATATTGGGTAGCACACCAATCATGTGATGGTGAAAAACAAGGTTACGATATTGCAGTTGAAATGTTCAAAAACTTTGATACTCCTTACCAAGGTAAAATGCTTGCTATGCAAGGTATGCTAGCAAACAACGCTAACACAACAAGAATGGCTGGTTTAAAAAGAGCTCTTGCGGAATATCCAGGTGTTGAAATGGTAGAAACACAAGCTGGTGATTGGGATACAAAAAAAGGTCTTTCAATAACTGAATCTTGGTTATCAAAATACTCTGACATTGATGGGATTTGGAGTGCAAGTGATGGTATGTCATTAGGTATTGTACAAGCTTTAGAGGCAAAAGGACTTGACGGAAAAGTTAAAGTTACAGGTGTTGACGGAGTTTCTGATGCTATCAACGCTGTAGGTACTGGTGAAATTACATGTACAATTG
>CAYJHL010000360.1:0-1424 GCA_964369585.1 uncultured Treponemataceae bacterium
CATTTTCTCTATTTTTTTGTGAGAATATGGTATTCTAGTACGCAAAAAGTGCATATTCAAAATAGTGATAAAGACATGTTAAATGAGCCAGCTCTTATACTTTGTACCCATCCAAACTATTTTGACTTTGCACATATTGCCCTTGCAACGTATCCAAAACGAATTACATTTGTAGTTAATCGTTTTTACTTAAATTTTGAACCGGTAAGAACAATCTTAAATTGGATAAGAGTAATTCCTAAGCGGCTTTTTTCCCCCGATACAGATACAATATTAAAAATAATTGGCTCTATAAAAAATGGGCATATTGTGGCTATGATGCCAGAAGGACGATTATCTGCCGACGGCACCAACTTTCAACTTGCTAACGGGACTGAAAAATTGGTAAAAATGCTTGGTGTTGATGTATTTAAAATACACACTCAAGGAGCCTATTTTGCAAACCCCAAATGGGCAAAAGTAAAAAGAAAGGCCCATGTGCACATTAGTTTAGAAAAAATCCTAAGTAAAGATGAACTAAGGGATTTTTCGCTTGAACAAATTGATACCATCTTGTGCCAAAAGATGCAGTATATTGATGTGCTTGAAGAAAAGCTTATTTCTTGTAAGGATCGAACAAAAGGCCTTGAAGACGTAGTAAACTATTGTCCTAAGTGTAATAGCTTTTTAAGTATGTTAGCAGAAAACCACAGTATAACGTGTCAAAAATGTCATTATACAGTTTTTATGGATGAATTTTGCAAATTTACAAATGGTGAATTCAAAACAATACATGATTGGTATAAAAGGCAAGGCGAGGCTGTTTTAGAAAATCTTAATAATAAGGATTTTACAATGGATGTAAGCGTTAGGGCTCTTAATAAGACAACAAGACGTTTGGCAACCGTTGGAGATGGAGTGCTTTCTCTATCTACTAAAAAGCTTGTATATCAAGGTGACTTATTGCATGGCAAAGACAGCTTTGAAAAAGATGTAAAACACATAGAAGCCTTCGTCTTTTCAATAACAAAAGGTTTGCAATTATATGTAGGCGAAGACTTATATTTTTTTATGCCAAAAAATGATGAAAAACAAATGGTTTTTTGGTCTCAGGCAATTGATCTTTTATAATAGGTCTCCTAAATATTTACCACTGAAGCGCCTCATGTTTCAGTTGTTTTTCTAAATGCAAAGCAATTTGTTCAATAAAAAATCTTACGTAATCCTCTTATTATTGTACCTTTTTCCTAATATCAGTTTTTTTTTTACCGATAATAACTACAGAGAGTATAAAATAATACGAGGTAAAACATGGTACGAAGTTTATGGACAGCCGCTACTGGTATGAACGGCCAACAGCACCAAATAGATACAATTTCAAATAACCTTTCAAATGTTAATACAACAGGGTATAAACAACAAAGGGCTGAGTTTGAAGACTTAAT
>CAYJHL010000361.1:0-1333 GCA_964369585.1 uncultured Treponemataceae bacterium
CACTTTTTTTATCGAGTAGGGTATCTCTGTGTAGCGAGGAGTAAAAAATGAAAAAAACGTTGAGTGTTGTACTTTTGAGTGCAATTATTTTGTTGTTATTGGGATGTCCTCCTACTGCTGGTGAGGGAGGCGCAACTGGTGGTAACGGGGGAAATACTGGCGGTGATGGTGGAACTGAGACACCTGGTGGTGGAACAGAAGAACCTGTTATTACTCATAAAATAGAGTATTATGTTTCAGAAACGGGAAGTGATGAAGCCGATGGAAAAACAGCAGTTACTGCTTTTGCAAGTGTTCAAAAGGCTGTAAACATGGCAATTAGCGATACTGCAGAAAATCAAGAAAAATATACATATGTAATTACTATTGAGGGAGAAATTACGACTTCTACTTTACCCATAACAGGTTCTTCTAGTTATGGTTTTGTTGTTATTGACTCTTCTAAAACATTAAATTTTCTTATTCAAGCACCAGTAGGTCAACGAGCAACACTTAAATCTGATGGTTCTAAGAGGTTATTTTATATAGAAGGTTTAAATACAGCAGTGACTTTAAGAAGATTGGATATTGTAGACGGAGTACATTACTCTGGTGGAGGAATTTCTTTAGAAACTGGTATGCTTACGTTAGATGATGTTCACTTGGATAATAATGAAGCAACAGGTTATGATGGTGGCGGAATTGATGTTTCGAGAGGAAACAATACCTTAATAATAAAAAATAGTAAATTTACGTCAAATAGTGCAGATGAGGATGGAGGGGCAATAAGTATAGGTGAAAATGCGAACTGTACGATAGATAACACTACATTTGGAGGCGATAACGAAACATTAGCTAATTCCAGTAAAGAAGGAAGTGCAGTGTGCGCTTATAAAGCAAACAACCTCACTATTTCTAATTCTGTGTTTAATAATAATATTGCAACGGACTCAACTATTAATATATTTGGGACAGTGTCTGCAAGTATGAACAATGTTACTGTTTCTAATCTTTTGGGTAAAGAGATTTTTGATTCACGTGGCGTAAGTATATGGGGTACTTCTGATGTCGTAACTAGTATTAATTTTGTAAACCTAGCAATCTCTGGGCATAATGCAGATAGCGCTCTTGGAGGAGGGATGTATTTACATAATGTTTCTGGTACGATTACAGGTGGCAAGCTTTTAGAAAATACTGCTTTCCAAAATTCAGACTGGGGTAATTGGGGCAAAGGTGGAGGAGCATATATATCGGATAGTACTTTACATATAACAGATTTGACAATTTCAGGCAATTCTACAGAAAATATACATGCAGATCCTTTTTATGAAGATACTAATGGAGGTGGACTTTA
>CAYJHL010000362.1:0-1330 GCA_964369585.1 uncultured Treponemataceae bacterium
TCGAGATTATATTTGCCACATCATTCAGATTATTTTGCGCCTTAATGTTTTCTTTTAAATCGTTGTTTGCCGTGTTTAATCTGTTTTTATTTGTAGCGCCTTGAATTATTCTTTTTTCTTCATTTGGTGTGACCTCTCTTGTATAGATGTGAAGCGTGATTCCGTCTTTTTCACCTAAATGGCGAAGTATTGCTTGCTCTGTTGTAGATGTGGGATATTCACGAATAGCATATACACAGCGAAAAGTGTTACCACAAATATAGTGGTCGATGTTAAATTTTATAGCTGTCGGACTTATCATATCTATGAAGTCCTTTGGTTTGTTTTCTTGTAGTTTTATTTTTTGTTTTGGCATGTTGTTTTCCTTTCGTAATATTGACTATTTAAGGTAATTGTTGTATAATAATTTTATGGAAATTATTATTTCACTTCTATACCAATTGAATTACATATATAAAGAACGGAGGTGAAATGTTATGACGATAATTAAGTATCCTTGTTTTGTCGATGTTGACAAAATAGAATCTGACGAGCAATTAAGTGGCTTTAGATTTTATATTAAAATTCCTTTTAAAAATAGTTCTCTGAAAAAGAAATTGTGTGTGATTATGAAAAACCCTAGCAAGGCTGATAATCAACAGTGTGATAACACTATTTCTAAAGTGTGTAATGCGGCTAATCATAACGGATATGGTGAAGTTATTATTCTAAATTTATTTCCATTTAGATCTACAAATCCAAAGAATTTAATTGACTTTTATGAAAGTGATGAGTTTGATAAATTAATGGAAAAGAATTATGGAATCATCAAAAGCTACTCCGATTGTGACATTGTTTTTGCATGGGGAACTAACACTATTCCTAAAAACAAGAAAAACACTTGTATTTATGACTCGGCTATAGATAATGTAATAAACATTTTCTCTAAATCCGATAGAATTTTAATTGCAGGACATAATAGTAGTAATCCTAAATACTATCTTCATGGATTGCGTTGGAAAAATACATCTGAATTATTAAAATTGAAATAATCAAACTAAAACACCTACACCTGAGTACTTTAATGAGTGTCTCAGGTGTATTTTATTTTATATAACCCACCTCTCTCCGTCATAATCATCATATTTCTCTGAACTAACATTTTGCTCAAAGTACACCGATAAAAATGTTTTTATCTCATCTTTATTCGCCCTATTTACAATAAACCCTGAGTCCTTTATTGCTTTCTCTATTCTTGAAAGATATGGTAAAATATCATTTTCTTGCTTTATATCGAGTTTGATTACTATGAAAAACTCTCTTGCAGACGACATTGTCACTTGAATTTTGT
>CAYJHL010000363.1:0-1319 GCA_964369585.1 uncultured Treponemataceae bacterium
GCGTTTCATCAAAACCAATGATGTATCAAATTAATAACAAAATAAATCGTGTGGTTATTTGCTTGGATAATGATGAGGCAGGGCGAAAGGCGACTCTAAGACTTCAAAAACTTGCCGAAGAAAAAGGAACTACAACAAGTGTGATAGTTCCAAGCAACAAAGACTTTAATGAAGATTTAGTTGAAAGTTTAAAACCGACAGAAAGAAAAATTGAGATGGTGATGTAATGGAAAATGTAACAATCTTAATAATCGTAATGACAGTGATGTTTTTAATAATCGGTGGAATTACAATAATATCTCACCATTACAATTTAAACAACATCAAGTCAAAAACTGTGGGTGACGGTCAGCACGGAACTGCAAGATTTGCTACAAAAAGCGAAGTTAAGAAAACGTATAAACACATTAAGTTTAATGTGAAAAGTTGGAGAGCGTCACCACCGACAGACTTATCTCAAGGAATAATAATCGGCAGTAAAAGCAAAGGTAAAGATACGATAGCCTTGGTAGATACAGATGACATTCACTGCCTTATGATTGGCGCATCTGGTGTGGGAAAAACTGCTTACTTCCTGTACCCGAACCTCGAATTTTCATGTGCAAGTGGTGTCTCGTTCATCTGTAGCGATACCAAGGGAGACCTATTAAAAAATTACGGCGCAATCGCAAAAGATTATTATGGCTACAACATTTCGGCGATAGATTTAAGAAATCCACTGAAGAGCGACGGAAACAATCTTCTGCACCTTGTTAACAAATACCACGACATTTATTTAAAAGACAAAAGAAATATATCTGCAAAGGCGAAAGCTGAAAAATATGCGAAGATAATTGCGAAGACGATAATAAACTCTAAGGGGGAAAATTTCGGTCAAAATTCATACTTTTACGATAGTGCAGAGGGTTTACTCGCAGCCGTTATTTTGTTAGTTTCAGAATATTTACCGCCGAAAGATGATGAGCCTGACTGTAGACATATTGTTTCAGTCTTTAAACTTGTAAATGATTTATTAGAATTAGAGCCACCTGTAAAAGGTAGACCAGATAAAATAAGGTTTCAAACGCTTATGGAAAAGCTACCCGATACGCACAAAGCAAAGTGGCTAAGTGGAGCAACACTAAATTCATCAGAACAAGGAATGATGTCGGTGTTTTCGACAGTCTTATCAAAACTAAACGCATTTATTGATTCGGAGCTTGAAGAAATACTTTGTTACAACAGCGATATAGACAGCGAAAAATTCTGCAAAGAAAAATCTGCTATCTTTTTAATACTTCCGGAAGAGGACCCCGTTAAATATTTTATGATAAGTTTAT
>CAYJHL010000364.1:0-1317 GCA_964369585.1 uncultured Treponemataceae bacterium
CCCTTTCAGGCGCTTCAGCAAGTGGAGCTGGAGCATTGTTTAGTATAGCAGCTTAGGGTAATTGATAATTACGAGTTCCTAATGACGAATTATGGATGTTTCGTAGCATAAAAAAAAACGATAAGATTGGCCTTGTCGGTTTTTTTTGAGTTTTTAGAATAGTGATTGTTCATTTTACATCACTATTCTAAATAACCCGAAGGCTTCTGTAGTATTTTTAACTCTAACAGAACGGATAGTACAAATCTTCTCATACATCATTAGAGTTCTGTGGCTTCAATTCCTTTTCCTTCACTATTGAGGGAAAAACTGTATGCTGTATCATCGTCAGGCTTGATATGCATTAACACATTGTCCCAATCTGCTTCTATTGGATGGTCATAGTATTCAACAATAAACTCATCACTATCAAAAGGAAAAACAGGAGTAATCCCAATTATTGCGTCTTCGGTAAATAAGCCACTTACATAAATGCAGTCTTCACCATAATCGCCTTTATAATATGTAATATTATTTCTTATTGAAGAATCCTCTGCCGTATAGTTTTCCCAGATTACAGGATTTCCTGAAAGATCCAATTCCCCTCGAGTATATATTCCTCCTCCAGATGGGGAATAATTAGAGCGAATTATACCTCCACTAATTTCTGGGCCACCATACTGGTTACTCGAAATATATAAGCCACCTCCAGCTTCTGTAGCTTGGTTATTTTCAATTATGCCACCTTGGACAAAAACGATACCATAGAAGCCACCTCCATTTACTGCTTTATTACCAGCGATAGTATTACCGTCTGACAAAATGAAATCATTATTTTCATTTCTAAAATATATTCCACCACCATACGTTCCAGCAATATTATTGGAAATTTCGGAAGTAATCATACTAAAAGAACTTTCATCATGCAGATAAATTCCACCTCCTGAAGCAGTTGCCTCATTTTTTAATATTTGGGAATTTTCAATTGAAACTGAACCTGCATCATAAGCACATATTCCAGCTCCTTGTTCAGCTTTATTTTCAGATATAATACTATTATTAACAACAAAAGAGCCGCTGTCTGCAAGAAAAACCCCTCCACCATAACTGGTTGCAATATTCTTGTTAATTGTAGAAGAAGTAACAGTAAACACATTTGCTTTAGCAATCTTAATATTAACTCCGGCTCCCGATGTGGCTTTATTATTAGACACCGTTACATCATCTAATGTAAGACCTTCTTCATAGATGTAGAGGCCACCCCCAGAAGAAGCTTCATTACTAGAAATTTCGGTTGCCGTAAGCTTGATTGTGTCAGAAAAAACATAATAGTCAAGA
>CAYJHL010000365.1:0-1306 GCA_964369585.1 uncultured Treponemataceae bacterium
AACTGCATGTTTTTGTGTTAGCAATTCATTAGGTTTCAGAACTACCTCAAATTTATCTTCATATGGCAGCAGATTTAAGCCTTGTCCACTCTGCCATTTCATGATGAGGTTACCGATATCGTCAATAGCTGTGACTTCCCCAAGAGTGCTACTCGGCACAGGATGATATGGGTCTTTCATAGACGTTAATCTTATAATAGTACCAATCGGATACCGCTCTTTAATTTTTTCTACTTGTTCTCTGCTTGGAAATTCATTCATAAACTCATACCTCTCATTCCTTGTTTTTGTTCTGTTATCCCGAGTTCCTCTGCCGTGTTAATTTCCCAATTATCCGAACCGTTCCAGAAGCTAATATTAATATTTCTACCATCACATTTAATATCTCTTTGCTCAAACCCCTCGCCCCAGCCGTCACTCATTTGTCCGGTTTCGCTTTCTATGAAAGCTTCAAGTTCTTTTTCTGTTAGCGGTGCATTTAGCTGCAAGGTCATCACGCCCATTAGTTCGTGATTTATATTCTCCACCGACATTCTGTAGCTTTTGACTTTGGCATTAATGCTGTCTTTTTTGTCGTAGTACTCCATGAGTCCTCGCTCGCCTAAGTCACTATCGTATTCTTCGATAAAATCATTAATTTCATCTTCAAAGTCAGCGATTTCGTATGAATCTAACTCTATTTCAAAGTCTTGTTTTTCGTACATTCCCCAAGAGTTTTCTTCATCATAAGTTGTAGCAGATAGTGGCATATATAGTTTGAGTTCTTGAGGAGCATAATCGTTTTCCATTTCTAAGCCGATATTTGCACTCAACACCTGTTCCATTTCATGACTGTAACCACGATACACGAGATATCCGTTATCTGCGAAACGTCCGTTTTCGCTCGAAACCCTATCTACTCCATATTGCTCAAAGTCAATATATTCTTCTAAGTTTTCATCAAACTCATATCTTCCACTTTCTTTTATCATAAATTTTCCGTATTCGGTGAAATTTATGATATTGGGAATAAATTCAAATTCATATTGATTTTCTATCAAGGTCTTTAAATCCTCGATATTATCAACTTTTATAGCCTTTATCAGTTCGTCAGTTTCAAGACTCACTCCATGAGTTTTAACAGTTTTAGCGAAGTCGTTTAGCTTTTCAAACTCCACATCTTTTAGCGCTATATCGGCTACCTCTTTTGCTAAGTCGTAATCCTCTATTTTAATCTGAGCTTCTGATAATTCAGTTTTTTGCAATCGCCCAAGGACTTTCTTCACTTCACTACTCTCACACGGAAGATACAAAAAATCCCTATCAC
>CAYJHL010000366.1:0-1292 GCA_964369585.1 uncultured Treponemataceae bacterium
TCTCTGTAGAACCTGTACGCTGTATTGGTTGCTGTGGTTTAGCTCCTGTTCTAACTGTTAACGGTGATGTATATGGAAAGCTAGTTAAAGGTCAAATGTCTGAAATCTTAGATAAATATAAAACAGCCTAATGCATTATACACTCTGTGATCTAATAGCCGACTTAACGCAAAATGCGACAGAAGCGGGTTCGACAATAATAAAGGTTGATTTTTTAGAAACACCAGAAAAACTAACTGTTATTATTCAAGATAACGGAAAGGGTATGAATGCAGATACATTAAAGCGGGTAAAAGATCCTTTTTACACTGATGGAATTAAACATCCTAATCGAAAGGTTGGCTTGGGAATTCCTTTTTTAATGCAAACTGCAATGAGTACAAATGGGGACTGGGATATAAAATCGGAAGAAGGGATAGGAACTGCTGTTTCTATGAGCTTTGACTTATCGAATATTGATACACCTCCAATTGGAAATATACAAGGCTTATTTAGGCAGATTTTAATTTTGCCTGGTGATTATGAATTAATAATCACAAGAAAAAAACAAAGTGACAAGGGAACCCTTGATTACACTTTGGCAAAAACCGAATTGCTTGACATTTTAGGTGGTTTGGAAACGATTTCCGACTTGGCTTTGTTGGGCGATTTCTTAGAAAGCCAAGAAGAGTATGAATAATAATTTTACAAAAATGTAAGCTTACGAAAGAATAAGGAGAATGTTATGGCAAAAATGTCTCTTGAAGAATTACGAAAACTTCGTGGAGAAAAACAAGTTGAAATTAACCGACGCGATACAGACGGTAAAACTGTTCAAATTGTTGTAGGAATGGGAACATGTGGTATCGCTGCAGGTGCTAAAGACACACTTGAAGCATTTATCAGTGAATTACAAAAAAAAGGCTTGAGCGATCATGCTAATATTAGACAAACAGGTTGTATGGGTGCATGTGCAAAGGAACCAACAGTAGAAATTATTGTTCCAGATATGCCATCTGTAATTTATGGCGATGTAACTGCAGATGTTGTTGAGCGTATTGTTGAACAACACATTGTGAACAAAAGTATGTTAGATAAACATATAATTGACAGACCATCAATTGATATTGTAAAGAACTAGGAGAATCGCATGGCTTATACACACTATATTTTAGTTTGCGGTGGAACAGCATGTGAATCCACCAGTGCAGATGCAATTTATAATAACCTTCACGCAGAAGCAAAAAACTTTGGCGTTGAAGATAAAGTACAAATTGTTAAAACAGGTTGTTTTGGTTTCTGTGAAAAAGGTC
>CAYJHL010000367.1:0-1255 GCA_964369585.1 uncultured Treponemataceae bacterium
AAATGGGTTTATTTAATTTTGGAAAGAAAAAAGAAGTGAAGGGAAGTTGTTGTGCCCCTAAAACTACATCTTGCTGTTCAGGTGAAACAAAACAAGAAGAGTCTTGTTGTTCATCGAACGAAAAAGAAACAAGTTGCTGTAGCTCAGCTCCTAAACAAGAAGTAAAAGCTGCTTGTGCATGTGGAAATGAATGCGGTATAAGCGATATAGAAAAATCACGATTTATTGTACTTGGCGCTTGCTGCAAAAAAAGCTCTGAGAGTTTTGAAAATGTAAAAAAAGCTGTTGCAGAGCTTGGGCTTAGCGATGAAGTTAAGAATATTGGAGATATGGCAGAAATAGCAAAATATGGTGTAATGCAAACACCAGCATTTGTAATTGACAGTAAAGTAGTTTCTGTTGGGAAGCTTATCACAGTCGAAGCCGCTAAAGAGTTAATTGCAAGCAATTAATAATTAACAATGAATAATTAAGGTTTTTTCTTTGAGAAGAGATTTAAATATCTGTTTAATAAAGATATTAATTGTTACCTATTAATTATTAATTATACAAGTTGGAGAAAAAAATGGAAAAAATAGATAGAACTGGCATTAGTTTTTTTGAAAGATATTTAACCGTATGGGTGTTACTCTGTATGGTAGTTGGTGTTTTAATTGGGAATTTTTTACCGGTAATTCCTGAAACTTTGGCTAAATTTGAATACGCAAAGGTATCAATTCCAATTGCAGTTCTTATTTGGTTAATGATTTATCCAATGATGTTAAAGGTTGATTTTCAATCTATTAAAAATGTTGGAAACAATCCGAAAGGTCTTTTTGTAACATGGATTACTAACTGGCTTATTAAACCTTTTACAATGTTTGGTATTGCTTGGCTATTTTTCTACGTAATTTTTAAGAATCTTATTCCGTCCCACCTAGCACAAGATTATCTTTCAGGTGCCGTGCTATTAGGAGCAGCACCTTGTACCGCAATGGTATTTGTGTGGAGCCACTTAACAAAGGGAAACCCAGCATACACTGTTGTACAAGTAGCTACGAATGATCTTATTATTTTAGTAGCTTTTACCCCTATAGTTGCACTTCTTTTGGGTGTGGTAGGCGTAACTATCCCTTGGGCAACACTTATATTATCTGTAGTACTCTTTGTGGTTGTACCTTTAAGTTTAGGTATTTTAACCAGAACCTATGTTATTAAAAAGCATGGCCTTGATTACTTAAACAATACATTTATTCCTAAGTTTGGAAACATTACT
>CAYJHL010000368.1:0-1240 GCA_964369585.1 uncultured Treponemataceae bacterium
TTTATAGGGATGGCAACATCAATACCTATATCACGTCCAATTGCTGCATAATTTCCACTTTGTACAAGACACACCGTTTTGCTCACACCCAACGTTTTCATATATGCAGAAGCAATCATGTTAAGTTCATGATTTCTTGTTGCAGTAATAACAAGGTCAAAGGAGCTTAAATTTTCTTCTTCAATAAAGTTTTCATCGGTAATATCTGCTTGGAAAACATTAGCCATAGGAAAACGAGCTGAAGCTTCTTTGGCTCTTGCTTTATCTGAATCAATAATAAAAAAGTCACTACTGATTTTCTTTCGCATTCCGAAAGCTTCTCTTTTATCTGAAAGCCGATTATTTAGAAGTTGCTCTGCTACGATTGTCCCAATTTTTCCAGCACCAACGAGCGCAATTTTTTTTATTACCTCTACTTCTGTACCACATAAGTCTAATATTTTTGAAAGTTCTTCTTTATGAACAAGAACACCGATTCGGTCACCTGGTTGTAAAATAGCTGCCCCAGAGGGAAAAAAGCTCTTTCCCCCTTTTTCTATAAAGGCAAAAAGAAATGGTGTTTCAGTTGTTTTTCTAACATCTAGAACGGTTGAACCAGCAAAAGGACTGCCTTCTTCAACATAAACAGAAGTCAGCTCATAATCTGAATCTTCAAATTCAACAACATCGGTAATTGCGCCATGTTCAACAGCAGTTACAATTTCACTTGCGGCTTCCAAATCCGGGTGGACCATAAAATCTATGCCATATGGTTTTCGATTAGACTGTTCGGAAGTATAATAATAGTCATAATTTCTAACACGAGCAATTTTTAATACTTCTGGATACACCGATTCTACCAAAGAACAAGTGATCATATTTAATTCATCAGAATCTGTAACAGCAACAATCGCATCAGCTTTTGCAATACCTGCAGCCTCAAGCGTTGCAAGACTGTTTCCAGAGGCTTGCATAACCATACAATCAAGACGATTTGAAGTATGGCGAACAATTTCTTCATTGTTATCAATGAGTACGACATCATTTCGTTCAGCAATTAAACGTCGGGCAAGTCTTGTTCCAGTGAATCCCGCACCAACAATAATAATTTTCATTTTATCACTATCCTAATATGTTTAAACATCATCACAAAAAAATGAATTTATGTGTAAAACATTTGAGCTCAAAAAAGCCTTCTAACAGTATGCAACCTTATTGGATTTCTGTCAAGCGTATTTATCCCTATTTTACCGAAAGTATT
>CAYJHL010000369.1:0-1232 GCA_964369585.1 uncultured Treponemataceae bacterium
CACAACAAGAAGAAATGAACTTTTTAGAAAAAGAAGCCCAAATTCACGAAGATTACAAAAGACAGCTTTCAATCTATAATGAAGCGGAACAAAATGGATTGGCAACAATGCAACTTACTGAAAAGGGCTTAATACTTGAATATGCAAATGATGCTTTTTTAGAGCTTCACGGAGCAAGTAGAGACTATGCCTTTTCTCATGCAGATACTTTTCTTATGGAAACCGTACACCAAGATGATACAAAAACTATAGAAAAAGCTTTTGAAAATATAATAAAACAGAAAAAAAAGAACTTTCGTTGGACAATGCGAGCACTGCCGCTCAAAGGAAAAGAACTCGCAACAATAGTAAATGGTGCCATTCGCTATACCAGTGAGGGTATTTTTGCAGACATTGTTGTACGCGAATTAAAAAAAGCCGATTCCGTATCATTTTATATTGGCAGTGATTAAAAATTATTAAAACGATAATTTTTTATCGAATATGTGTTTTTTTTACGCTAAATCCTCTTTCCTCCATTGACCATATGGTGCTATCTCATTAAAATATATGTATGAGTACACACACATTTAAAGGCGGTATTCATCCGCCTGAGAGGAAAGAGCTTTCAAACAATGAAAGTATTTTAAATGTCTTTCCTTCTTCAAAAACAGTATACATCCCTGTGACACAGGGAGGTGCCCCAAATCAGCCAATTGTTGCAGTAGGGGATACGGTGGTACGCGGACAAAAAATTGCCGAAACTGATGCTTTTATGTCAGCCCCGGTACATTCATCAGTGTCTGGCGTGGTAAAAGAAATTAAAAACAGTCTCGTTTCAGGGAATGTTGATGCCTCATGCATTATTATTGAAGCAGATGGTTCAGACAAAACAGATTTTTTACCTGTTTTAGACCCTTATACTTGCTCAAGAGAAGAAGCTATTGCAAGAGTCAAAGAGGCTGGTATTGTAGGTATGGGTGGGGCAGCCTTCCCAACGCACGTAAAATTGAATCCACCCCCAGGAAAAACAATTGAATGTGTTATTGTAAACGGTGCAGAATGTGAACCTTATTTAACAATCGACGAAAGAACAATGATTGAAAACGCCGACAAAATAATTGATGGTCTTGCAATTGCTATTCATATTTCCAATGCACAAAGTGGTATTATAGCAATCGAAGACAATAAAACTCACGTACTTCCTATTATTGAAGATGCAATAGAAAAAGCAGGAATGAGTGAAAAAATGG
>CAYJHL010000370.1:0-1222 GCA_964369585.1 uncultured Treponemataceae bacterium
ATAAGAACCGGTGTTGCACATGCCGATGAAAAAACACCACCTAAGATACCTGCAATAAAAGCACCTAAGTTCCCTTTCTTTTTATTTTTTGACATTAAATAACTTGATGGAATTATTTCAAAGATTTCCCATGTTTGAAGTGCCATTAAACACATTAATATACCGAGAACAATATACCACCACTTTGCAGAGTTTCCAATTAAACTTCCCGCAAGTGAGGCAACAACACCAAGTGCTGTAAAAGTTATTGCAGAGCCTAATGCAAACAGTAATGATAAGCGCAATGCCTTTTTAGGTTCCGTTGAAGTCCCTCCAACATAACCAATAACTAACGGTATGGCTGAGAGCGAACATGGCGTAATAGAGGTTAAAATACCTGCAAGCAAAGCGAGTAATGGTGCTAACCAAAATGAGCTTTCAATTGTTAAGCTTAAAGACTGTAACCATGAATCTATCATAGATTTGCTCCCATGTCGTCTAAAATAGCTAGCATTTGTTCTTCTGTTAAACCACCTTGATGGGCAGTATAAACATGCTCACCTGTGTCTTGTGTTTTAAATAGTTGAAAGCCTGGAATTGTGTTTGCAATTGTTTCACTTGGCATGTATGGGGTACCATCTGCATTTATAAGTAATTGGGTTGGTATGACTTGTATTGGTAATCCTCTTGCCGCTTGTGGATTTTTCCACACATCCGCAAACTGAATAGTAGCTTTTCCTTGTAGCTCAGCATTGAGCTTAACTAAAACTGGTGCCATTTCCTTACATGGAATACAATTATCTGCTCCAAAGTCTATAATGGCTGGTAAGTTATAGGACAAAATTAGCTCTTCATTAAATTCCCCTATATTTAAAGGTACTGCTACTTCTGGCAATACTTCTTCTTGCCCAACATTTCTTACAAACCAAATACCTGCAACTGCCAACACAATCACGACTGGTAATACAATTCTTAATACTTTTTTATTCATATACTAAATCCTAACTCAAGTTATTTTAATCTAAAACATGTCTTTCTGAGCTTAAAGCACTGTCATTCTGTGCTTGTCGAAGAATCTACTTGAAATAAGATCCCTCGACTACGCTCGAGATGACTCGTCCATATAGATCCCTCTACTTCACTCGGGATGACAGGATTTACACTATATACTGTTGAATAACGTTAAACAAGTATCCAACTAAAATAATTCCCACAAAACAAATTGCAATAAATGTTCCTAATA
>CAYJHL010000371.1:0-1207 GCA_964369585.1 uncultured Treponemataceae bacterium
TCTAAAGTAGGTAGTGACCCTGAACCTTGGTGGGGTATTAAGGTAACCGGTACAAATAGTTGGAACACAAGTATAAATGAAGAAGGTGAGTTTAATCCTCCCCAGGGATCAGGAGAAACAAAACCTATTCGCTATAGAATGCGTTCTGTAGATGTAGAAGGCGCTGTAAGTGGTTGGACAGAACCTGTTATTGTTCAGATAGATAGAACTGCGCCAAGAGTTGGCTCAACTGAAAGCTTAAAATTAGTACAATATAATAGTCAAGGTACTATAAATGCCGAAAAAAATTATGAGCCCGACATGTGGCTTACAGGAAACTGGTACTTAACCGGTTCAATAGAAGATGAAAGCGGTATTGCAAGTGTAAATGTCTCTGGCGATTTAAACGGTAATCAAAATACTCAAAATTGGTTTGACTTGGCTAATTTCGATTCAAATGAAGACTACCGCATGAATATTCCGATTGCTGCAGGTACTGGCCGCCTTGAGTTTACGCTTGAAGCAAAAGACAAATCTGATCCGTCTCAAACAACAATTCGTAGCTTTAGTATTAATCGCGATAATCAAGCACCAACACTTGAAGCTTTGGAAAGTGCAGGGGAAGTTATTGATAATGATTTTGTTACTGTTCAACAAAGTAATGGAAGTTTTACATTTGGTTCTCGCGTAGAAGAAATTGGCTCAGGTTTGAGTCACGTAGCCTTTTGGTTTGAGCGACCTGAAAATGCATCTTTAGGATTAGGAAAACGAATTTACAACGTAATGGAAGACACAAGTAATGTTACAACTTTACTAGATAGTCCTGATGATGGCGAAGTTTCAATTATTGAAGGGCTTCCAAGGTTGCATCTAGAAAGTGTTGTCCGTGATAGTGAAGACTCATTGCAACACGGCTTAATTAGTAATAATAAAAATGTTCGTATTGGAAGCGTTGTATTTATTGGTGGTCTTGACCGTTCGATAACAAGCGTAGATTATTCAACAGGAAAAATTACATTTTCACCAAGCCTTTCAACTTCATATACTGAAGCAGACATTGCCTATGTAATGCTCGTAAACAACCGGAAAATAGAAACGCCGGGCGCTACAGCAGATGCTCCTCCTATAAACGACGATGGTGATGGTATGGTAGAATCTGTTGAAGGTTCTAACCAAAATTACACGTGGAGCGCCTCTATAGATTCAAGAAATATTCCTGATGGGCCTA
>CAYJHL010000372.1:0-1199 GCA_964369585.1 uncultured Treponemataceae bacterium
TTTCTAATTCCTTTGAATAATCAAATAATTTTTGTTTTTCAATTCTAATGCCTTCTATTTCCATCTGAGTAAGAATAGGAAGGACAGGAGTTTCTAATTCGGTAAAAAGTTTTATTAAGCCTGATTTTTCTAAAAGAGGCTTAAAAAAGTGCCACACTTGCAATGTAAAGTCTGCATCTTCTGCGGCATAATCACAAGCAGTTTCAAGTGGTACATCCATAAAAGTAGAGCCTTTTGGAACAATGCTTGAAAACTCTATCCCTTTAAGGCCAAGTTTTTTTTCTGCAAGGCTTTCTAGCTTAAATGACTCGCGCTCTGGTTGTAAGAGCCATGCAGCAACCATTGTGTCATATACCGTACAGGTTGGAAAAATTTCTTTAGAATCTTTTAATCCATTAGAAATGAGAACTTCTAAATCGAACTTTCCATTGTGCATTACAAGTGTTATTTCTTTGTTAAAAAATATTCGGCTTAGTTGTTCAATGGCAGTTTCTTTTGATACCATATCGCCTGCTAATAACATGTCGGCTGTTAATAGCGGTATATAAAATGCTTTTCCTTTTTCCAAAGAAAGTGAAAAGCCTACAAGCTTTGTAGAAAGTGTGTTTAAACTGTCTGTTTCGCAGTCAAAGGCTGCTAATTTTTTTTCTATAACTATATCAATAAGATTTTTAAGTTCTTGTTCTGTTCTAATAAGTTTATACTCACCTTTGTTTTCTGTAAGTTCTGTAAACTCTTCTTCTTCATACATAGGAGAGGGTGTGTTTTGTGATGATTCTGTTTTCTCGCTTTCAGGTTCTTTTTCTTCTGTCGCGCTTTTTACTCCTGCTGCAGCCAAAAATTCTTTTGCAAGGTTTGCAAGGCCATGTTTTTTTAAGATCTTTGCAGCTTCTTCATAATTTGGCCTCACTTCATACAGTGTTGGATTTGAATCTACAGGAACATCCTTTTTTAATTCTATAAGTGAGCGAGAAAAAAAGGCGGACTCTTTTCCTTCAATAAGTTTTTTTTGCGTTGCTCCTGTTATAGAATCTATGTTGTCGTAAATTCCTTCTAAGTTTCCATATTCTAGTATGAGCTTTGCAGCACCTTTTTTACCAATTCCAAAAACTCCTGGAATATTGTCTGCGGTGTCTCCTACAAGTGATAGCAGGTCTAGCATAAGCTCTGGCTTTACGCCCCATTCTTCTTCTACTCCA
>CAYJHL010000373.1:0-1190 GCA_964369585.1 uncultured Treponemataceae bacterium
CATACATCTGTATTACTGCATCGTTGGCGATACCTAAGATGTCACTTCGATAAGCCGTACATAGCAAGGTTTCATCGTTGATATGCTGAAGTTCTATAGTATCTGAATCAGATTGAGAATCTGCACAACTCGTTGCAATCCACAACTGATTAAGTGGAGCACGATGCATTTCTGCCAGCAGTTCGGCTTTTATTATAACAATTTTATTTTCATAATCTTCACTGTTATTAACTGCATGTTTTTGTGTTAGCAATTCATTAGGTTTCAGAACCACCTCAAATTTATCTTCATATGGCAGCAGATTCAAGCCTTGTCCATTCTGCCATTTCATGATTAAGCTACCAATATCGTCAATATCCGCGACTTCTCCAAGTGTGCCACTAGGCACAGGACGATACGGGTCTTTCATAGCCGTTAATCTGATAATAGAACCAATCGGATACTGCTCCTTGATTTTTTCTACTTGTTCTCTTGTTGGAAATTCACTCATAAACTCATCCCTCTCATTCCTTGTTTTTGTTCTGTTATCCCAAGTTCCTCTGCCGTGCTAATTTCCCAGTTATCATCACTGCTCCAAAAGCTAATATTTATATCCCTACCGTCACATTTAATATCTCTTTGCTCAAAGCCCTCGCCCCAGCCGTCAGACATTTGTCCGGTTTCGCTTTCTATGAAGGCCTCAAGCTCTTTTTCTGTTAGCGGTGCATTTAACTGCAAGGTCATCACGCCCATTAGCTCGTGGTCTATATTCTCTACCGACATTCTGTAGCTTTTTACTTTAGCATTAATACTGTCTTTTTTGTCATAGTATTCCATGAGTCCCCGCTCGCCTAAGTCGCTGTCGTATTCTTCGATAAAATCATTAATTTCATCTTCAAAGTCTGCGATTTCGTATGAGTCTAGCTCTATTTCAAAGTCTTGTTTTTCATACACACCCCATGAGTTTTCTTCATCATAGGTGGTAACAGATAGCGGCATATACAGTTTGAGTTCTTGTGGAGCATAATCGTTTTGTACTTCTAGGCCGATATTTTCTCTCAACACCTGTTCCATTTCATGACTGTAACCACGATACACGAGATATCCGTTATCTACAAAACGTCCGTTTTCACTCGAACCCCTATCTACTCCATATTGTTCAAAGTCGAAATATTCTTCTAAGTTTTCGTCAAACTCATATCTTCCACTTT
>CAYJHL010000374.1:0-1182 GCA_964369585.1 uncultured Treponemataceae bacterium
CAAGTCAAAAAGCTGAAAATATTGTATACTTAGTATAGTACAGTTTAAAAGAGTTAGGGATAGTATAATAATGAGTAAAGAAATTATTGTTGCTCCACATATGATAATGTGGGCAAGAGAAAGAGCCGATTACTCCATAGAAAAGCTAATTTCTAAATTCCCAAAATTTGAACTTTGGGAAAGGGGAGAGGCATACCCAACGCTAAAACAGCTTGAACTCTTTGCACATATTGTTTCTGTACCTATTGGTTATATGTTTTTGCCAAATCCTATTGAAGAAAAATTACCTATTTCAGATTTTCGAACCATTGACGGTGAACCTCTTAAACCAAGTATCAATTTGTTAGACACTATTTTTCAATGCCAACAAAAACAAGACTGGTATATTAATTATGCAAAAATGCACGGCATGTCGCCACTTCCCTTTATTGGAAGTGTAACAGTTCAAAATGAGCCAGAGGAAGTTGCGAAAAGTATTCGTGCTATTTTAAAAATCTCAACACAAGAGCAACGAAAAGCTAAAAATTTTGAAGAGGCTCTACAATTCTTAAAAAACAAAATAGAAGATGCTGGGATTTTTGTAATGGTGAATGGGGTTGTTAGTAACAATACACATCGTGTGCTTTCTGTTAATGAGTTTAGAGGTTTTGCGCTAAGTGACCCTCTTGCTCCTATCATCTTTATTAATGGAACTGACAGTAAGTCTGCTCAAATGTTTACACTCATCCATGAGCTAGCACATTTATGGCTTGGTGAAAGTGGTATCTCTGATGTTGCTATGGAGCAAAACTCACAAAGAAAAAATGAAATATGGTGTAATAAAGTTGCCGCAGAGTTTCTTATGCCAAAAGAGGAAACGATTGAACGCTATACTGTTAATGGCGATATTGCAGCGCAAGTTGACTCTTTTATAAGCTATTTTAAAGTAAGTAATCTTGTAGTTATTAGAAGACTTTTAGATCTTTCATTAATTACGCAGAGCCAGTTTTATACATTGTATCAATCCTACGTAGAAAAAATTCAAAAACACGAACAAAATAAAGAAAGTGGCGGTAATTTTTACAAAATACTTCCAGTTCGCTCTAGTAAACGATTTAGCAAGGCTCTACTTGAAAGCACTTTTGAAGGACAAACCTTATTTAGAGAAGCTTTTCAATTATTGGGAGTAAAAAGTACAAAAAC
>CAYJHL010000375.1:0-1159 GCA_964369585.1 uncultured Treponemataceae bacterium
AAGAAAACGGCAAGAGGTTTTTGAGAAAAAATGTCACCTCAGATAAGAAGTTGAAGGGGCGTTCCCCAAAAAGGAAAGGCTTACCGCGAGCAAGCCTCTTCCTTTTCGGGTCGGGCTTTTCAGGGTTTTATTCGTATTTGTAGGAGCGACGAGGGCGACGCTCCCTACAAATACGAACCGCTTTCAGCGGCCCCTACAATCCCTAACGCAGTTTGCGTAATGGGTATCATGTCCATCCCATGTTGTAAATTTGTCTTAGTATTGGTATACTTCATACAAAGGAAAATCAAAATGAAAAAAATACTACTACTCTGTACGTTTGCACTTTTATCTACTGCAGTCTTTGCCGATATTTTTGAACATGCAGAAAACGGAAACTTAAATGGCGTAAAACGCGAAATTGAAAATGGCGAATCTATAAATGCTCAAACAAGTTACGGGGAAACACCTCTAATGTTTGCAGCAGGTAATGGGCATATGCGCATCGTTACCTATTTAGTTGAAAAGGGCGCAGATGTTAATTTACACGACTGGGATAGCGAAACAGCGCTTTTTTGGGCTGTAGAAGAAGGACATGCAGAAATTGCCTACTATCTCATTGAGAAAGGGGCAAATATTCTTAAAATAAATGATAACGATGAAACCCTTTTAATGAAAGCGGTAGAATCAGGAAACGAAGAACTTGTTGAATTCTTTGCAAACAGCCAAATTGACATCTTTGCAACAGATTACTGGGGAGACAACGCACTCGAATTTGTTGATTATAGCAAAAGCGAATACATTGCAGAATATTTACAATCACTTGGACTTGAATCTTCAAGTAGTAGTTCAAATATAGAAGTAGAGCCTTTGTTGGCTGCGGCTGAGTTTAATGAAATTGAAGAAGCTAAAAACCTCTTAGAAAATGGACACGACATAAATTTCCAAGATAACAACGGAAAAAGTGCTTTAATGGCTGCTGCAGGTGAAAACTACATTGAAATGACACAAATTCTACTTGATAATGGCGCAGATATTCATGCAACAGATTTTGAAGGTGACACTGCTTTAATGTGGGCAGCTTATCACGATGCAGAAGATGTTGCAAAACTTTTAATTGAAAACGGAGCAAAACTAGATTTTTCAAACGACTATGGTTATACCCCTTTTATGCTTTTTG
>CAYJHL010000376.1:0-1142 GCA_964369585.1 uncultured Treponemataceae bacterium
GCTTCTGCTTTTAGTTCAAAATCAACATCGGCATTTCGTAACTTTTCGTTATATTCTGCATTCCATATTGATTCGTCGAGCACAGCATATAGGGAGGGGGCAAAATCTTGTATTGATAAAAGTTCTGTGTTTGTAAGGTTAGTAGGAAGTGGCGGTAGAGTTGTAATTTCATTTTGCAAAAAACCGCAATCAACCAAAAAAATCTGTAACTCATTTGAAAAAAGTCGTTCAGCTTCTTCTACTGTCCATTCAGCACTTTTTACACTAAGATCCTGTGTTCTGTATGAAGCAGATTGCGGTGCATAACCTTGTGCTTGTATAAGTTCAAAGTCGAGTCTTTCTTCGATGAGGTCATCTTCAGCTTTTAAAATATTTGCTTCTAATGTATACAAGGAGTTTATTGAAGTCCAAAAGCTTTCTTGTACGGAAAGTGTTTTGTTTTGTAAGTTTCGTTGTGCAAGTTCTACATTACGGTTTGCTTTTTCAATATTTAAGTTTCTGCTTTTTGCGCTGCTTGTAATAATATCTGTAGAAACATTAATATTTGTTTCTGTCATGCCCACATCTGTTCCAACTAATAATGGGGTTTCAACTTGTAAGCTAGTATTGTTTAAAAAGGGAAAATCGAGTGTTAATTCTGGTGTTATCTCTATATCATTGTTAAGATCAAATTCTATTGTACCTGTGGAAAGTGAAATATTCACTCCATTTTCAATGCCAGTTTTTTGAGCATCAAGAATTTGCTGTTGTACATTTATACTGAGCTCTTGTAATTCTATATCATTTTCTGCATAACCTTTTAAGAGGTCTTCTATACCAATTGCAGATAGCGTTCGTATGTTTGCTATGCACATAAAACAAAAAAGCAGTAAAAGCTTTTGCACTCTCATTTAAAATTCTCCTATAAATTATCTTATTTTACTATATAGACTCTTTATAATAAAATCCTTAAAAGAAAATGAAAATAAGATTAAAATGTTTTAATCTAAAAATGTGCCAAGTGGCACATTGACGTAAGGTAAAAGGCTATTATATCATAGAGATATACATACTTCTGTTTAATACTGTTAAAAAGGACGAGATTTTCTTTCTCGTCCTTTCCTTATCTCTTATTCTAATTATAGTATAACAATGAGCCTTGC
>CAYJHL010000377.1:0-1123 GCA_964369585.1 uncultured Treponemataceae bacterium
CCACCACGCAAGGATTTATTCGCTGCGTTTACAATAGCATCAACTTTCATTTTGCTTATGTCATCTCTGATTATTATTAGTGGCATAGAGGTCCTCCTTGGTTAACTAAATGCTCAGTCAGTATGCTTATCTTCTGCTTAAATTCCTTCTCGCTATCCGCAATTCTCGTTTTAAAATCTCCATAATCCATCGCATTCTCTGGAATATAAATTCCACATTTTTCCACATAAATATCCGTGCGAGCTGAGACATTTTTTTCATAAGTTGATCCTTTATTAAGCATTAACTTACTACTTTCGATTTTTGTAATTTCAGGGTAAAAGTAAAGCCCTATCTTAGCATCAAACCTTAACATATACGCTAATATTTGAAGATAATCTTTATTCCCTATATTTGAATACGGCTTGTACTTGGCATCTGCGATTATTCGTGTATTTGTATTTTTACTGATAAAGTCAGGATAAATTAAGCCTATATTATTTTCGAACAGTCGTTGTGCGCCTTTTCCGCCTTTATTCATAGGGTGATAAAAAACATCATCTACAAGCAAATTTATATACTCTTCAAATAGCCACGCACCGTCAAACAACACGCCACATATTTCCCTAAGTCCGTCGCCAAGATTATGGCTTTCACGCTGTAAAATCATTATACACAGTTTTTGAAGTACTGCATATTCATGATAATAAGCATGACGGATAAGATTCTTTTTGTTTGAAACTAATATCTTTTGTCGATTAGCATATTTGTAATTATCTGTGGTTTTTATTACCAAATCCGACTCATCTTTGGTTTTGCTTAACAGGATATGCCCGTATGGTTTTGATTTAATAAATTCTATTGTGTGCCTGATTAATTGCATTAAGTGATTGTCATAGGAAAATTCACGCATGTTATATGCTATTTTACCTGTGAAAGGGATGTTTTTTCTTATGTGGCGTGCAACATCAACACTGCCTTTAACATTAAAATCGTTATAGCTATTAGAAATATATGTTTTAAATATTCCTTTACGCATAGCGATTTTTAAATAGCGTGGGAATAAAAACAATAGTAGGTTAAACATTTTATCTTGTCGATTTGTATCTGTATTAAGTTCTAAAACATTTGGAAAATCTACAAC
>CAYJHL010000378.1:0-1113 GCA_964369585.1 uncultured Treponemataceae bacterium
AGTTCTTCTACTTCATCAAGCTCTTCTACCTCGTCAAGCTCTTCTACTTCGTCAAGTTCTTCTACTTCATCAAGCTCTTCTACCTCGTCAAGTACTTCTACTTCATCGAGCTCTTCTACTTCGTCAAGATCATCAACCTCGTCAAGATCCTCTATATCATCAACTAATTCAACTTCTTCAAGATCTTCAACTTTTTTTACAGGTTTTGAAGCTACCGCAGTGGATACAGGTATTTCCCCAGAAGGAGCGACTGCATTTACTACAATATTTCCGCTGGAAAGAATTTGCTCGAGCATTTTCTTTATTTCGTCAGCTGAAGCGCCTCCAAGTTGTGATTGAGTAGGTGCAGTATTTTTTCCAACTGCAGCCATAATTTCGTCCCAACTTTTATCTAAAATATCAGTAACTTCAGACTCATATCTTTTACCACGCCGGCCTAAACTTCTTTTTATCCCTTTTGCTACGTCTTCTTTACGCCTACTAATATTTGTAGAAACAATACTCCAGTCCACATCCTCTTTATTAGCTAAATATTCATTAATAAGTGAAAATTGAAAGCGCTTTATGCGATCTCTAATAATAACCATATCATCTTGTTTTGCATTAAAAATTAAGTAAATCACTAAATAGGATGTTATAAAGATACAAACAAGCAAAAGTATTTTTACAGAATCAGGGAAAATAAAGAGACTTTCATTATACCAATGAGCAATTTTCATTTCTCCAAAGGCTTCATCTACTAGCAATACAAGGTTATCTGTTTGAGAAATTGAAACAAGTCTGTTTAACCCTATTTCAATTGTGTCTGAAGACTCTAGTATAGTTGTTATTAATTGTTCCCGACCTGTATTTGGTAATCCCATCAGTAACATAGGATCTTCCATTGTACCAACAAGAATAGGTGTTTCGGATACTCTTATAAGATTTTCTGCTATAAGCTCTTGAGTAAAACCAAAGATATTTGTATAAAATACCACTGTTCCACGGTATACTTCGAGGCTATCATAGAAAGGAAAACTATACAAGATAAGGTCAGAATCTATATCATATAAAACACGCGGAAGAAAACTAAAAGATTTTATATGAATACTTAACACGAAAAGTGCCAAAGGA
>CAYJHL010000379.1:0-1110 GCA_964369585.1 uncultured Treponemataceae bacterium
GTGTTGGATACTATAACAAAGTATATACTCTTAATGCAACAAATTTCGGTCTACCACAACGAAGAGTACGAACATATATGATAAGTATATTATGTGATGACGATAATAAATCAAAACTTGATAAGTACTTCCACAACAATGATTTAGCTACAGTTAATATTGAGTTAGAGCCATTAATAAATTATTTTAGGACGGATTATTCACAGGAAAAATATAAACTTGAAGCTGATATAAGTAATCCTAACGATACGCCTTCAAGAGCTAAGATTTTTGCGGAAAATACAATACTTTATGGAAGAGACGCTACTCCGTTAATGGTTAAAACAATTACAACTAAGCAAGATAGAAATCCAAATTCAGGGCTTCTGTTATATAAAAGTGACCTGCCTAATAAAGCATCTTACAGAAATTTAACACCTAGAGAATGTTTCTTGCTAATGGGGTTTGAAGAAAATGATTTTCAGGCACTTATGGACCACAATTTTGATGTGAAAAGCAATTTCAAATTTTTCACAAGAGAGAAATTAATAAAACTTGCTGGCAATAGTATTGCTGTGCCAGTGTTAGAACATATTTTCAAGCAGATTGACTACATTCGTAAGAACATTGTTAAATAATACAGGGGGTACTATTTGAAAGACTCAAGTAAAATTTTATCAATAATTGCATATTATCTATCTGAATATGATACCGCAGCTATAAATGCTCTTGGATATAAAAACGCTACTCAAGCATTTAAGTCTATATCGGTAATGTTTGATCGTGATAATAATTATCTAAAGTTACGAAGAGATGAGTTTGATGCACTACCGACAAGTTCAAGCCATCGTAAAGGTTGGAGAAATAGACCCGCCGCACCAGATGTAGTTAAGCTTGCTAATGATTTAAGGAAATTTAATTTTAATGAATTAACTGAAATAGTTAAAACTTTAATTCCACAAGATGATATGATTGAACCCAGTTTACCCATCATCGAAGTTGACTATTCTAATATAAGTGAATTTGAATTAGAAAATATAATTAATGCAATTGACTCAAATGCTACTTATAAAATAAAAACATCGTCTGGTAAAACCAGAGTTTATAAAACTTCTATTATTGACCAATTAA
>CAYJHL010000380.1:0-1099 GCA_964369585.1 uncultured Treponemataceae bacterium
TTTGGAATGACTTTTGCGATTGGTATGTAGAAGGCACAAAACTTTCATTTAGAACGGATGATGAAAACGAAAAAAATCGTGCAATTTCTGTATTATTACACGTACTTGAAGAAAGTATGCGTTTATTACATCCATATGTTTCTTTTGTAACAGAAGAAATTTATTCTAAACTTCCGAGAAAAGAACTAAATGCATTCGAAGGTATGTTAATAAATGCTCCATTCCCAACGGTAGAAGAATGGAGAAAAGATGAAGTTATTGAAAAGCGATTTAATGTGCTACAAGATTTAATTCGCCAATTACGGTCTTTACGCATTGAATGTGGAATTGCTCCTGATGTAAAACTTGATATAGCATTATTAATTACACCTTCATCACCTGCAGAGGTGTGTGAAGAAAAAGTTGATTTAATTAAACTTTTAGCAGGTGTAAAAGACATTCAATTTGTTGATTCAACTCCTTCTAAGGCTATAGGGACTGTAGGTGAGGGCTTTGAAGCATTTATACTTGTAAACGGAAATATTGATGTTGATCAATTAAAAGTACATTTTACAAAAGAAATTGAAAAAGAAAGTTCTTTTTGCCAAAAAGTTGAAGCAAAATTAAGCGGAAACTTTGCAAAAAATGCTCCTGCTGACGTTGTAGAAGCTGAAAAAGAAAAACTTGCTAGTGTTCAGCGTCGTGTTGAAAAGCTTAAAAGTTATGTTACAAATCTGTAACTTATTTGAATAATAATGGTTTATGTTTTAGGGACGTGTTATGAGAATTGAAAAAATAGATGAAATGAATAATCAATCTATGCTCGAACTTACCAAAATCAATTTGGCGCCATATATGCAGCTTGCAACGCAGCTCATAGGTAAGTTGCGCTTTTCTGGTGGCAATATGTTTCGCCATCAAATTGATACTATGGGTATTCTAATCGATTATGGTTATATTGATTCGGTTCTCTTAAAAGCATCATGTATACACGACCTTGTTGAGGATATCCCAGACTTTGATCAACAACTTATATTAGATGTTGAGCCAGAAGCAAAAGAAGTTTTGGATCTTGTTTTAGAGGTGTCTAAAAAAGAAGGGCAGCTAAAAACTGACTACC
>CAYJHL010000381.1:0-1090 GCA_964369585.1 uncultured Treponemataceae bacterium
TCACAAGTCTTGAATGTTTTAGGAGCTTTAGAAGCTTCTGCATCTGTAAGAGTTTTCATACGGATACAAGCATGTGGACATACAACTGTACATTGACCACATTGAATACAAAGCTCTGTGTCCCAACAAGGTACGTTTTCTGCAATTGCTCTTTTTTCGAATTGAGTTGTTCCTGTAGGGAATGTACCGTCTTCTGGAAGTTTGCTTACTGCAAGTTTGTCACCTTGTTGAACGGTTATAACACCAAGAACGTCACGAACAAATGCATCATCTGATGTTGCCATAGCAGGAATCATGTGAACATCTCCTGCTGTAGTTGAAGGATAGTCAACTTTTTCAACAGCTGCAAGGGCCATATCGATGGTGTTGATGTTTTTTTCAACAATTTCAGCACCTTTTTTACCGTATGATTTTTCAATGAATTTTTTCATGTATGCAACGGCCATGTCTTCAGGGAGAACACCTGAAATCTTAAAGTAAGCAGCTTGCATAACAACGTTGATACGGTTACCCATTCCTGCTTTTTCTGCAATTTTAAATGCATCAATTACATAGAATTGTAAACCTTTGTCAATAATAACTTGTTGTTGTTCAACTGGAATATTTTCCCAAACAGTTTTTGCATCAAAAGGACTGTTAAGCAAGAATGTTGCGCCTTTTTTTGCTGATGAAAGCATGTAGTATACTTGCATGTATGAGAATTTGTGACAAGCAACAAAGTCTGCACTGTTAATTAAGTATGGACGTTTGATTTTCTTTGGACCAAATCGTAAGTGAGATACTGTGAACCCACCAGATTTTTTTGAGTCATATGAGAAGTAAGCTTGAGCGTTAAGTTCAGGTTTAGCATCCCCAATGATTTTGATAGAGTTTTTGTTAGCACCAACAGTACCATCTGAACCTAGACCGTAGAACATAGCTTCGTTCATTTCTTTGTCGTCTAGTGTCCATGATGCATCGTATGCAATGCTTTTTCCAAGAATGTCGTCTTCAATACCAACAACAAATTTGTTTGTATTTTTTGAACCTAGGTCATCAAAAATACCTTTAACCATAGCTGGTGTAAATTCTTTTGAACCTAAACCGTAGC
>CAYJHL010000382.1:0-1083 GCA_964369585.1 uncultured Treponemataceae bacterium
CTATCTACCTTTGTTTTAACATTTTTAGCATACTGCGATGGAGATAAAATTTGTTCGAGTAAGGCTTCTAGTTGGTATTCTCCCAACACGCCTTTTGTTTTAACATTTGATAATACTTTTTTTAAATCACCCACATCACTTGCAAGCACATTCATTTCACCTAAGCCTTTTTGCACCATTTCTAATTGCTTGCTTACCAATTGAAACGATTGGGATAGCCGCGTTTCAAGCGTTTTATGAAGTTTTTCATCTACCGTTGCCCTCATTTTTTCTAGTTGTTCAGTGTTATCTTTTCTAATTGCTTGAAGTGCAGTTGTAAGTTCTTGCCTACTTGCGCTAAACTCGTGGCGGCTATCTCTATTTGAGTTATGAACATGTTCTTGTAAAGACTTTAGCCTAGAGTCTATAACACCTGTAAATGTATTCAGGTTTTTTGAAAGCTCTTCTCTGTTTTCACGTGCTGAACGATGAATCGCATCGTTTGGACTCCTAACTAATAGAATTATAATCATTATTACTTGCAACACTATCACCGCAAACAAAAGAATTTCACTTATATTTTGCATATTTTACCTCCGATTAAGAATAGTATACTACAACTAAAGGGACGTATTTCGTCCCTATAACGCAATTATACCACACTTTTTGTGCTTTTCCAATGTTTACATAATCTCAAAAATATGCTACACTCGTATTTTAGAGACACTCTATTCATCTTTTAAAAAAGTAACTAAAAAATATTTTGAGGTACGATAATTAAAATTGAATATTTAATAACAGCATTTAATGTTTGTTTCTTTTTACACAATCTCTTTTATTTTACTTTTATGGGTAAAATCTTTGGTATCACTAGCAGTAAATTCAAAATTTTTATTTTTAGCGTTTTAACAGGGCTAGCCGGAACATTACTTCTTGTGTATTTTGAAAGCATGTCTGCACTTGGGTATTCTATAATGCTAGTAGTGTTTGCAATCGCTGTTTTAGGTTTTTTTCCACACCAAAAACGTATTTCAAGAATCGCCTGCCTTTTATCCTTTAATATGCATATAATGGTAGCAAGAGCTATAGTGTCCGCCTCTGCTT
>CAYJHL010000383.1:0-1069 GCA_964369585.1 uncultured Treponemataceae bacterium
TTTAAAACATGATCTGCGTCTTCACCTTGGTACCAAAAGAGTGTTTTTGTGCGCGCAAAGTCACCCGATAAGAGGCGTTTTCCCGTTGCAATTGCACCTTTTTTATCACTTTCCCAATTATCTAAAACGTAGCGATACGCTGCAGTTACGCTTCCAACATATTCAGCACTTTTCATTCTGCCTTCAATTTTAAAAGAGTTTACGCCAGCGGTAACTAGTTCAGGAACTTTTTCGATTAATTGTAAGTCGTGTGGAGAAAAGTAGTACCCACTTTCAGTCCCACCACCAATAATTTCAGCATTATAATAGCGGCGACATGCTTGTGCACACATACCCCTATTTGCGCTTTTTCCACCTAAATAACTTGAAAAAAGGCAAAGACCTGATTCACTTACGCAAAGTGCTCCGTGAACAAATACTTCCAATTCAACGGTTGTTTTTGCTCGAATATCTTCTATTTCTTTTAATCCTAATTCTCTCGCTAAAACAATGCGTTTTAAGCCTTCTTTTGCCATAAGGTTTGCTGCACTGCTTGAAGCAATATTCATTTGAGTAGATGCATGTATACGTAAATCAGGGAAAAATTCTTGTACCATTCTAACAACACCATAATCTTGTACAATGATGCCATCAGGTCCAATTTCATTGAGATATTTTAAAAATCGATAAAGCCGTTCTGTTTCTTTTTCTTCACATACAGTGTTTACAGTAACAAAGATTTTTTTATTTCGTCTATGAAGTGATTGAACGGCAGCTTCAAACTGATTCCATGCAAAGTTTGAAGCTCTTAGTCTAGCATTAAAGCTTTTTAGACCCATGTATACTGCATCGGCACCTTCACCAATTGCAGCTTCAAGGGTTTCTATGTTGCCCGCAGGGGCTAATAATTCTGCCATATATTAATAATACATTAAAATGCAAAAAGTTACAACAATAATTATTAATTAATAATTATTAATGCATAATTAATAGTAAGAGCTTTATATATGAAAAACGGTTACATGCGCCACAAAAATCTTCGTAACACTTGTAACCGCTTTTATAAATTTAAGCGTATTAATTGTTAATT
>CAYJHL010000384.1:0-1044 GCA_964369585.1 uncultured Treponemataceae bacterium
CAGCGAACAACTTAATATCATCTTCAAAGTTAGATATATTGCATTTTTTACCACCATAAGTTTCTGCATTTGAATTAAAGCTGTATCGCAGTAATTGGTAGTACGCACTTGCCCTTAAAATGTCATTATCTTTATTCTTTAAATACAACTTTACAATTTCTTCTGCTTGCTCCTTATTAAAAATGGTTTTGAGGACTTGCGTTTGATGTTCTCTGTTTATCGCAATGCTGTCATCTCTGGCTATGATTTTTTTGCAGTATTCAAAATTTTCTCTTGAATTTATCGGAGCATACATCAATTCGTTTAAAAGTTCAGCTGTTCTCTCTTTGGCACAAAATATTAAATTGTATAAGTCACTGTTAAAATCGTTATATATTCTAAGAGTGGATTTTCTGCAATCTAAATTGAGCGTGACTGTACCACTTCCGCCAAATACATCAATACTTCTTTCGTAAAAGGAGGGTGCCAGTAAGTTTATTATCCACATGAGTTTTGATTTTCCGCCCACCCAGGCTATGATACTTTTATTCACAAACTCACCTCCACCACGCTTTTGTTGTAGTAGATAAATCTATACAATTTGCCTGTCGGGGCTCCCGACCCCATGCTATGATACTTTTATTCAATATGCACCACCGATTCGTCCAGCATTAAACTCTCCTATCTCATAGAGCTCCCTAAAATGTTCACGGCCTAAAGGTGTTGTAAGTGTCTGCACCACCAGTCTACCGTTTTTCCAGCACTCTACAAATGAGAGGAGTTCTCTATCGATACATTCTTGATATGGGCGAATATATCCCTCTCTGTTTCTGAAAACATATCCGTTTACCACAAGGAAATTCACAAAGAATTGTGGCTTGATTTTAAGCACTTTCGCTGTATCGGTTAAAGAAAGAAGATTGCTGTATTCGAGCTTTTCTTGGTTTAATTCATTTTTTTCTAATAGCGCATTGACTTCGTCTTTTAGCACATCATTTTCTTCAATTATCCTAATAATTCCCTTTACTAATTTTTTAAGTTTTTTATTTGTCACCAGTTTTTCCT
>CAYJHL010000385.1:0-1040 GCA_964369585.1 uncultured Treponemataceae bacterium
GTAGACTTTCCGCTTCCATTTGGCCCTATTATGCATATAAATTCACCACAAGATGCTTCAAGTGAAATGTTTGATAGGATTTGCTTTTCGCCATACCATGCGCAAATTTGTTCTGTTCGTAAAATAGGGTCTTTAGTCACCGATAATCCCTCTTCGTTTTTGAATAATAACTATAAAAAATGGAACACCCATAAGTGCGGTAACAATTCCTACGGGTAACTCAGATGGGGCTGCAATTGTTCTTGCCAATGTGTCGGACAATACTAATAAAATAGCCCCCCATAACATTCCAAAAAATAATACACTCTTGTGTGTGTGTCCATAAAGCTTTCGGGCAATGTGTGGCGCAATGAGACCAACAAAACCAATAGTACCTGCAACACTCACAGCACAAGCGCAGGCTAAAGAACCTGCGGCCAACGTCAAGAGGCGAGTTTTTTTTAAGTTTACTCCAAGCGACTGAGCACTTTCTTCACCTGAAGATAATACATCGAGCGGGCGAACACATATAAAAAGAAGGATAATTGCAAATAGGGAAGGAATAGCAATGAGTGTAATTTCATCCCAACCACGACCGTTAAAGCTTCCTAACGTCCATACATACACTTGATGCAATTCTTGGTAACGAAGCAATAACAATATTGACACAATTGCCGATAAAAATGCTGAAAGGGCAGTACCAATTAATAGCATCATAACCGTACCGTGAGAACCTGAAACCCTAAATGAAAGAATATATACCAATGCCGCAGAACCTATTGCACCAACAAAGGCAAAAAACACTATAGGACTAACAATAGAAGCTGAAATTACTGCTGGAAGAAAAATAGATAGTACTGCTCCAAGCGTAGCCCCTGATGAAATTCCTACTAGTCCTGCATCTGCTAAAGGATTTCTAAAAAAACCTTGGAATACAGCACCAGCCCCTCCAAGTAACATTCCGCAAAGAGCTGCAAGAAGCATTCGAGGAAGGCGTATATTTAAGACAATAATTTTCTCTATTGTGTTTTCACTATTTTGGGTGAATACATTTTTAATGT
>CAYJHL010000386.1:0-1025 GCA_964369585.1 uncultured Treponemataceae bacterium
GAAACGATTTGGATTTTTAGATAAAACTGTAGGATACTTAAAAGAAGCAGGAATGCAAGTAGAATTATTCGAAAATGTTGAACCAGACCCTTCAGTAGAAACTGTTATGAAAGGTGCTCAAGCAATGAGAGACTTTGGACCAGATGTAATCGTTTCAATTGGTGGTGGTTCACCTATCGACGCTGCAAAAGCAATGTGGATTTTTTATGAATATCCTGAATTCACATTTGAAAAAGCAATTGTTCCTTTTGGCCTCCCTACCCTCCGCCAAAAAGCTATTTTCGTAGCTATACCTTCTACATCAGGAACTGCTACAGAAGTAACTGCTTTCTCTGTAATTACTGATTACGAAAAAGGTATTAAATATCCTTTAGCCGATTACAACATCACACCGGACATTGCTATCGTGGACCCTGAAATTGCAGAAACAATGCCTAAAACATTAACAGCACACACAGGTATGGATGCACTTACACATGCAATGGAAGCATATGTTTCAACTGTTGCAAACGACTTTACTGACCCATTAGCTCTAAAAGCTATCAAAATGGTTTATGAACACCTATACGATTCATTCGAAGGAAAAAAAGAAGCGAGAGAAAAAGTACACTACGCACAATGTTTAGCTGGTATGGCTTTCTCAAATGCTCTATTAGGTATTGTACACTCAATGGCTCACAAAACTGGCGCTGCATTTGAAAAAGGTCACATTCCTCACGGATGCGCTAACGCAATGTACTTACCACAAGTAATTAGATACAACGCAAAAGATGCACGTGCTGCTGAAAGATACGCTGAAATAGCTCAATTTGTAGGATTAAAAGGTGCTAACACAGCTGAATTAGTTGCAGCCCTTGTAAAGTCAATTGAAGACTGTAATGTTAAATTGGATATCCCATTATGCATTAAAGACTTTGAAAATGGCATGGTTTCAGAAGAAGAATTCTTATCAAAAGTTGAAGATATTGCCGTTAATGCAATAGGGGACGCTTGTACAGGTTCTAACCCTCGCCAACCAACTCCAG
>CAYJHL010000387.1:0-1011 GCA_964369585.1 uncultured Treponemataceae bacterium
GGAGATAGAAAAATATGCCATTGAATAAAAGTATAAAAAAAGTTTTGGTTATAGGCTCTGGCCCCATTATTATTGGGCAAGCCGCCGAGTTTGATTATGCGGGAACACAAGCCTGCAAGGCTTTAAAAGAATTGGGACTCGAAGTTGTATTGGTAAACTCGAATCCTGCAACCCTTATGACAGATCGCACCATGGCCGACGCCATTTACATTGAGCCACTCATTCCTGAAACCATTAAGCGTATCATAAAGAAGGAAAAGCCAGACTCAATTTTATCGACCTTGGGTGGGCAAACTGGCCTAACTCTTTCAATGCAACTTGCAAAAGAGGGATTCTTAAAAGAAAACGGTGTGCAACTTTTGGGAGCAAAACCTGAAACAATTGACAAGGCAGAAGACCGCCAAATCTTTAAAGACACCATGAAAGAAATTGGCGAGCCATGCATCCCATCAAAGGTTGTAACCGACGTTGAAGCCGCAGTAGAGTTTACAAACACCATTGACTACCCCGTAATTATTCGCCCTGCCTTTACCCTTGGGGGAACAGGTGGCGGTATTGCATACAACGAAAAAGAGCTACGCGAAATATCTGCAAACGGCCTTCACCGCTCACCAATTACACAAATTTTGGTTGAAAAGTGTATTTCGGGCTGGAAGGAAATTGAGTTCGAAGTTATACGGGACGCGAGCGGAAATGTAATAACCGTTTGTTCTATGGAAAACTTTGACCCCGTTGGTGTACACACTGGGGACTCAATCGTTATTGCACCTGCAGTAACCCTTTCAGACAAAGAATACCAAATGCTTAGAAGCGCATCCCTTAATATTGTTTCATCTTTGGGAGTTGAAGGCGGATGTAACGTTCAGCTCGCTCTACACCCCGACAGTTTTGAATACGCCGTAATTGAAGTAAACCCTCGTGTATCTCGCTCATCTGCACTTGCATCAAAAGCAACTGGATATCCAATTGCAAAAATTGCAGCCCTTATTGCAGTAGGTTTTAACTTAGACG
>CAYJHL010000388.1:0-1011 GCA_964369585.1 uncultured Treponemataceae bacterium
AAAAGGTAAACATATTGCAGTTAATACCATTTTCGATTTTTGAAAGTTGTTGTTGTGTTATGTGGGCTTTTTGGGCAAGTTCTTTTTGTGTTAACCCTTGTTCGTTTCGTTCTTCTACTATTTTTAATGCAAGTTTTAGAAATCGAACCTCATCCTCAAAGCCTTGAGCAAATTCAGGATTTTGCATTTCTCTTTTTAAATGTTCATCAAATGTTTTCATTTCTTATAATCTTCTCTCGATGTCAGATTTTAGGAATAATTTATTTTTTGGATACACCTTAATTGGTGCTATTTTATTTCGCTTAATTAAATCATCTATATTCTGCCGAGAGCAATTTAGTAAAGTTGAGGCTTCCTGTGTGTTAATAACACTAAACCTTGTAAATAAAATAAAGTCATCCGTTGAAAGGGGAATTGCAACCCCATTTTCGTACAGCTCTCCTTCTGAACAGTCCAAATCTTCGTTCCAGCTTATTCCGTATCCACCCGCATCAACTTTGACCACATTAAACACATCGGGATTTAAAAGAGCTTCAAATTCAGGGTAATCTTTCATGATTGGCTTTGTATCAAACTTTTTTACTTCACCATTTTCAAAAAAAACGAGTAAATTTGCGTCTGTAAGCGGCGTTACCGCAACTACTTTTATAGATAGCATATAGGTTCCTCTTTTTAATCTAGTGGCGGAAGTTTCTGCACTTTTTTTTCATCCCACATTGCTTGCAATTCTGTTTTGTATTTAACCGCCCATTCTTGAACCATTTTTAAAGCTTTATTTGGCAAGTCTCCTTCTATCATTTTCAAGGTAGATATTTCAATAACACCATTATACTCACCATAAATGGCATGAATATGAGGTGGATTGTGCTCATTACGAAAAAAAATTTTTATCAATATTCCATAAAAACGAGTTATTTCGGGCATAACATTCTCCTTATAATTCAATATATCCCAGTACTTGCTTTTTGTCAAGTAAAAAGTGCTTCAGAAACTGGCGTTTCTAGGCACCAT